>NZ_JANCPI010000008.1:0-93050 GCF_024295435.1 Streptococcus sp. CF7_Ac1-8
TTTCGTCATTCATTTTTGACTTTACTTCATCATAAGATAATGCATGTGATTCCTCTTCTACTGTTTCAGGCATCTTTCCTGTTTCGTAAAGAGATTTAATTTGTGTACTATCCAATGTTTCGTATTTCAATAATGCTTCTGCAATCAACTTGTGAGTTTCACGATTTGACTGAATAATTTCCGCAGCTTTATTTCGTGCTTCATTCAATAGCGAACGAACCTCTTCGTCAATTTCATAAGCTGTTTGTTCTGAAATTGATTTTTGAGGACTCTGTGCACCAAACATAGCATGGTTTCCTTCATATTGTACTGGGCCAAGTTTTTCACTCATACCGTACTCTGTAACCATTGCACGCGCCATTTGTGTCGCCTGTTCAAAGTCGTTTGAAGCTCCTGTAGTTTGGACATTAAAGATGATTTCTTCAGCTACACGTCCCCCCATTAAGCCAGCCAATTGCTCTTTCATATCTTCTTTAGAAAGAAGCATTTGATCCTCTTTAGGAAGTGCAATCATGTATCCGCCTGCACGTCCGCGTGGTACGATAGTAACTTTATGAACAACACGGGCATTTGACAATACTAGACCAACAATGGTATGTCCTGCCTCATGATAGGCAACCAATTCACGTTCTTTTTGTGAAACTGTCTTATCTTTCTTAGAAGGTCCAGCAATAACTCTATCTTCTGCTTCATCAATATCTGAGGCATCAATGATTGATTTATTGCGACGAGCAGCAACTAAAGCTGCTTCATTCAAGACATTCTCTAAGTCAGCACCAACAAAACCTGGAGTTTGTTGAGCCACTAATTTCAAATCAACATCTTCTGCTAAAGGCTTATTCTTAGCATGAACTTTCAAGATTGCTTCGCGCCCCTTAACATCAGGACGACCAACCAATACTTTTCTATCAAAACGTCCTGGACGCAGAAGGGCTGGGTCAAGTACATCTGAACGGTTTGTCGCAGCAATGACAATAATCCCTTCATTTCCCTCAAAACCATCCATTTCAATCAAGAGTTGGTTCAAGGTTTGTTCACGTTCGTCATTACCTCCGCCGAGACCGACTCCACGTTGACGTCCAACAGCATCAATTTCATCGATAAAGATGATAGCTGGTGCTGCTTTTTTGGCATCTTCAAAAAGAGAACGGACACGACTAGCTCCAACTCCGACAAACATTTCTACAAAATCAGAACCTGAGATACTAAAGAATGGAACACCTGCTTCTCCGGCAACTGCTTTAGCAAGCAAAGTCTTACCTGTTCCCGGAGGTCCCTCTAGAAGGACACCTGCTGGAATACGGGCTCCAAGTTTTGTAAATCGTTTTGGATCTTTTAAGAATTCAACAACTTCAACTAGTTCTTGTTTTTCTTCTTCAGCTCCAGCAACATCTGAAAATCTTACTTTTATATCTTCTTTATTTGCAGCTTTAGCCTTACTACGTCCAAAACTCATTGGGTTACGGCTATTATTTCCTCCCATATTTCCCATCATAGAGAATAGGAAGAAGAAAAGAATACCGAATGGCACAATGGATACAAGAATATTAATCCACATACCACTTGAACTTTCATGCTTAACAGTTACTTCCGCTTTATGATCAGAAGCAAGTTTTTGCAATTCAGATACTGTCGTATCTGAAGGAAGAATGATGCTTGAAAATTTCTCTACTGTTGTAGCAGAAGGAGAAAAGAACTGAATTCCTGTTTCTTCTTTACTTGTTTTAGGATTTTTATAGACACCTGAAACTTCGATAACACTGCCATTTGGTTGGTAAGTCAATTCTTTTACATTGTCATCGGTAATTTCTTTTACCAATTCTGTATAATTAATTTGCTCACTTTTCCCTGTAACACTACCGGTACTAAAATACTGATAACCTGTAACTAGGAAAAAAATAAGTAATAACCATAGAAAAGGATTTTTAATTAAACCATTATTTTGTTTTTTCATTAAAAATTGTTCTTTCTAATTTGAATACACTTCTTCTTTCAATACTCCAACATAAGGAAGGTTACGATAATTTTCTTTGTAGTCTAAGCCATAACCTACTACAAACTCATTTGGGATAGTAAAGCAGGTATAGTCTGCCTCAATTTCTACAACACGTCCTTCTGGTTTATCCAACAAGGTTGCAATGTTAACAGAAGCAGCTTCTCTTTCAATAAACATATCTCGCAAATTTTTCAAAGTTTGACCTGTATCAATGATATCCTCTACAAATAGAACATGTCTTCCTTTGATATCTTGAGTCACATCTTGCTTGATATTGATGACACCACTACTTGCTGTTCCACCATGGTAGCTAGAAACCATCATGAAGTCCATTTCAATATGTGTGTCGATATGTTTAACCAATTCAGCCATAAAAGGAATAGATCCTTTTAAAATCCCAACTAAGATTGGATTTTTTCCTGCATAATCCTTAGTTAATTGAGCACCTAATTTTTTAGCAGCTTCTGTAATTTCATCGTGTGAAACGAGAATTTTTTTAATATCGTTTTCTAACATTTTTTTACCTATCTATTTTTTCTATATAAAGTACAGTGTTCATTATATCATTTTTCGTGTTTTTACTCAAATTACTGGTCGCAATTCCCAAAATTGAGACAATTTCACCAAATTGCTCAATAATCAGGGCAGATTTTCGCTTTTCCATAGGGATTTTCAAATCAATAAATAGACGTCTAAGTTTTTTTCTATGCCCATTTTGAATCAAAACATCTCCTGTTTTTCGATGACGAATATGTATTGATGTTTCCCGTGAAACAGGTATTTGTTGAATTGATTCACCTTCTAAAGGAAGTCCAAAGGAAAATAAATATCCCTGATAAGTTACCTGATTTTGATAGTGTAACACAAGTTCATCTTCCTTTTCATCAGCCTGCGGACTGATTTTACAAATCTGAAACTGTTGGTACTCTTTTATCAATTCATAGCCATTTTTAAGCAGATGACGATACTGGCTTTTAGTTTTTAAAATTTGCCGAACTTCAGCAAACTGCGCTTTTGTAAGATTCAAATCTGGAAAATGATTCAGATAAGTTTGAAGTAAAACTCTTTGTGTAGACTCAGAATAAGAAAATAACTGCTGTAAATTTTCCACATCAATATTGTGAGATAATTCAGTTATAGCTAAGTCATAATCTAAAATTTCATTGCCGATACTTAAGATTGCATCTCTAAATCGAGGATTTTCTTTTTCTAATTCTGGTAAGTAAGAGTTTCGAATACGGTTGCGCAAATAATGATTTTCCTGATTTGATATATCTTCAAAGTGAAAAATTGGTGGAAAGTCTTTTTTTTGAAAATGCAAGAAGGGACGAATGATTTCTATCTCTCCGACAACTTGCTTCTCCTTAATTCCTGATAGATAGCGCAAACGAGTGCCTCGAATCAAGCGCATCAAAATCGTTTCCACCTGGTCATCAGCATGGTGAGCAGTGACTAAGGCTGTCGCACCTGTCTTTTTCATGACTTTTTTAAAAAATTCATAACGAAAATCTCGAGCACGCGCTTCCGAAAATTCTCCTGAAAAATTGCTGATATAAATAGGAAGCTCTGCTTCAGTAGCCAACTTCCTTAATTCCTTTTCTTCCCAATCTGATTCTACTCGCTGCTTATGATTCACATGAGCTAGAATCAATTCAATTTCTAACTCTTTTTGATACGTAGATAATACCTTAAATAGAAACATAGAATCTAATCCACCAGAAAGAGCTAGCACCACCTTAGCATGTTTTTTGAAATATCCCTTATTAAGAAAATGATTTAAAAAATCTTGTTCTCTCATTTTAGAACCTCATAAACATCTTTGGCTATCTTAGAAATCGTATCATAATCAGAATTCTTTGTGAAAATAGAAAGAATAAATGGAGAATCTGCATAAACAACACCTGTATCATGCTTAAATTCATCCGCATCTCCAATTTTATGAGCTACTTTAACAGAAACACCTTTGGCAATTCGCTCATTATCAAAATCTGTTTTAGTTAAAGATTCCAATACAAATCCATTTTGATTATAAATGGCTTCCATAACCTTCCCAGCCATTTTAGAAGAAATCAATTTTTCATTTGAATCCCAATCATCTCCCATAATAGCAGACATCTTGGATTTGAATGTGGCATCAGATTGGTTTGAAATGTAATATCCCAATAGATTATGAGCTACATTATCAGATTCTTTTGATACTTTCGTAATTAAATCCTTTAGAGAGTATTCTTTATTATCCTCTTTTTTAGGAAGACTACCACTTCCCTCTGGTTTATAAGAACCTAGAAAATCATTGACTGCAGATACATATTTTACAGTCGTGTCTAACTGATAAAGACCCTCATTTATTTTTTCTTGCGTATAATAAAGATAAGGTAGTTTTAAAACACTAGCTGCATACATCTTTTCATCTTGATTGATACCAGCTTCTTTTCCAGTAGTCAGTTGCTTAACATAAATAGAGAATGATTCCTTCTGATATTTTTCAGATAACATTTCTTGGACTTTACTTATCCGATTATCTTCTTCAGAAGTTGATTCCTTATCTACCCATCCAGCTTGATCAATATGTAGAAATTCTCTTCCTTCTACAAACATGGTCTTGTCGATTGATACTTGCGAATAAGCTGATAAGGATGATTTCACTTCTTTTAAGTCATAAGGGCTATTATACAGTTTAAAATCAGATTCTAACCATACTTTTTTGATTGTAGGAGTTACCTCTGACTGATCATATAAAAATCGTTTGTCCGCAGCTATAAATTGGTGGTTGGATAACTTAAATACTGGAATTCCCTGTTTATTTAAGCGCCACTCGGTTATTTGGAAACTTGTTTTTGGAGTTAATTTTCCAGATTCCACTACTAAATCTTCATTCGCATAGATAGGAACTTCTCCATAAACCATAGGAGAACTTAATTTTTCTCTAAAATAAATACCAAAGTCAGATTGTGAAAGGTAATAAATTTCTTTCGAAGTATAGACGACTTCTTTTTCTGTGCTAACGACTTTTGAGATGGTCAAAAAACTCGGTAGCAACAAAATAATTAAGAATTTACGCATTCTTCCTTTCCTTTTCTTCTTGTAAACGCAATAATTGATTTTTTTCAGCCAACTCTTCCAGCTTTTCATCCGATAGACTCAAAAATTGCTCTATTACATCTAATAAATTTTCCATTTCATCACCTTGGAAGCAAGTCAGGAATCGTATAAACGGCTTCCCGATTCTTAGAATAATAATATTTTGCACGCATGTATTTAGCAGCGTAATCTTCATCTTTCAACTTTGTGGCAAAAGCTGTTTCCTTCTCCTTTTCCTCACTCAAGGTTTGATACTGAGTTTGTAAGTCTGATAACTGTTGACGTCTTTGGAGTAATTGGTGATAACTTTGAGCAAGATTATAAGTTGGTAAAATGAACAATAAAATCATCAAAATAAGAACCCAACCCATGAAACGATTCCGTTTTTGTCGTTCTTTCATCAGATAACGACGACGTTGGTGTTCATTTTGAATAAAAGAATTATTCAATTGTACGATATTTTTAGACATTTTCTTCTACCCGTGTTTCACTGATAATTTCATACATGCCTGCTGCATCTTCTTTTTTTGTACTATCTTTCATCTCCAGTACTTTTACAAGTAGCAACTTATTCCCAAAGCGAATTTCAACTTGATCATTAACTTTCAAGTCCGTTGAACTTTTGGCCAAGATTCCATTTACCTTGATTCTGCCTTTATCTGCTACTTCTTTTGCGACTGTACGACGCTTGATAATTCTTGATACTTTTAAATATTTGTCTAATCTCATTTTTATTACCTCAAATTATTATTGTACCATTTTTATCCATTTTATAGAAGAAAAATGTTAAAGGGAATTGCCTTCTTTTGACTCTTTTATCTCTAATAAACTTTCTCCAAAAATGAGCAGACCTTCTAAAATTTCATAGTCCTTCTTGTTTCGGACATCAAATACAACTTCCATTAATCCCTTATTCTCAGCTATGGCTGCTTTTAGGTTTGTTGCGGATAAAGCTTTGAAATAATCTTGAGCTAAAAACAGTCGTTGAGTGACTTTTTCAAATTGAACTGTAATCTTATTATCTTTTCTTTCCACACGTTGAACAAAGACCTTGTCCAAGTATGACTTGACTAAACCAATTTCTAAAAGATAGGCTACAACGTCTGGGTATTCTCCAAAGCGGTCCATCAACTCTTCCTGTAACTCTTCATAATTGACACGGTTGTCAATTTGACGAATTTTCTTGTAAATTTCGATCTTATGTCGTTGGTCAGATATATAAATATCAGGAAGATAGGCATCAATTTGCAAAATCAATTCGGCATTTCCTTTTATTCTTGTATTCCCATTACCATGTCGTTTAGCAATAGCTTCCTCTAGTAATTGAGAATACAATTCAAAACCAACAGAATCAATGAAACCAGACTGGGATTTGCCTAAGAGATTTCCTGCTCCACGAATCGAAAGATCTCGCATTGCAATCTTAAATCCGGAACCCAATTCTGTAAATCCTTTGATCGCTTCTAATCTCTTTTCAGAGACTTCACTGATTGATTTTTCTGGACGATACATGAGATAGGCATAAGCAATACGATTACTACGACCGACTCTTCCTCTTAATTGATACAAGGTTGACAAGCCCATATGATCTGCATTTTCAATAAACAAAGTATTGGCATTTGGAATGTCTACCCCTGTCTCAATAATGGTAGTTGTCACCAAAATATCATACTGACCTTCAATGAAATCCAGTAGAGTATTTTCTAACTGAATTTCACTCATTTGCCCATGAACATAACCAATCGAAGCCTCTGGAATTAACTCCTGTAATTCTGAAACCTTTTGGTCAATCGTGTCAACTTTGTTGTAAAGATAGTAAACTTGACCTCCACGCTCCATTTCACGCAAGACAGCATCACGAATGACACTATCATTCTTTTCCAAAACATAGGTCTGAACAGGATAGCGATTAGTCGGCGGAGTTTCTATAACAGACAAATCTCTGATTCCCAGCATAGACATATGGAGGGTACGAGGAATTGGCGTTGCTGTCAAGGTTAGGACATCCACTTGTTTTTTTAGTTCTTTCAATGTTTCCTTATGCTTGACACCAAATCGCTGTTCCTCATCAATAATCATCAAGCCCAAATCAGCAAACACAACATCTTTTGACAAAACACGATGGGTTCCAATCAAAATATCTACTTGACCCTTTTTCAATTTTTCAAGTGTCTCTGCCTGCTCTTTTTTACTTCTAAAGCGACTCAACACATCAATATTAACTGCAAAATTTTGGAATCGTTCCTTAAAATTCGTATAGTGCTGTTGCGCTAAAACCGTCGTCGGAACTAAAACGACAACCTGTTTGTAATCATTGACTGCCTTAAAGGCTGCACGCATAGCAACTTCAGTCTTTCCAAAACCAACATCCCCAACTAAAAGTCGATCCATTGGCTGAGAAGCCTGCATATCGCTCTTGATTTCCTCAATACTACGAAGTTGATCATCCGTTTCAACATAAGGGAAGGCATCATCAAAAGCATGTTGATCCTCATCATCAGCTGAGAAAGCAAAACCCTTCAACTGGCTGCGTTCAGAATAAAGTTTGATTAAATCGTCAGCTATATCCTCTACCTGGTTCTTAACTTTTTGCTTGGCCTTTTTGAAATGACCGTCATTTAATTTATTGAGTTTTGGTGCTTTACCATCACTTGAAACATATTTGGACAGTAACTGAATCTGCTCTACCGGGATGGAAATTTGGTCCCCATTTTGATACTGGACACTAACATAATCACGGTGAATCCCTTTGATTTCAATTGTTTCAATCCCTAGATATTGACCAATTCCATGGATATGGTGAACAACGTAATCTCCTTTTTCAAGTTCATTGTAATCTTTTAATCTCTCTGCGTTTGAAACATGTTGTCTTCGAAAACGACGTTTCAATTTCTTTTGAAAAATCTCATGTTCAGTAATCAATAAAATCTTTTCATCTACAAAATGAAAACCATGTCTGAGATTTCCCTCGATTAAGTTTACAGATTCTTTACAAATACTTGACTTATATCTGGAATCCAATTTAATCTGGTATTCCTCTAAAACATCCTCCAATGTTTTACTTCCCATTAAATTGCTAGACTGCAGAATAATAGTGTAATCCATTTTTTTGTATCGCTCAATTTCTTCTTTTAGAAAAGAAAATTGATTGAAAAATTCCTGCATAGGATATTGATTAAATTGATAAATCTGGTCAAACTTGAGATTTCCTAAACCCTTTTGTAGATTAGAGAAAAAGGTAACCGGACTCTGTTTTTTATAGATTTGCTCTGTATCTGCAAAATACTGCATCTCAGAAAATGCTTTACTGTTCTGTAATTCTTCTGTAAAGTATTGCGCTAATTCTCTTTCAAATACTTCATACTGATTCATTAATTTTTGATAATCATCAAAGAATATTGGGGTATCTTTTTCAATATAGTCAAAAACAGTCCATGTCTTGTCATAACACAAAGATAAAAATTTCCTTGAATCAGAATGAATTTGTTTTTGGTGAAAACTTGAAAAAATTTCTTCTAGGTATGATTTCAAAATAGGTGATAAGGTCTTCGAAATTTGTTTTTCTAAAGCTGACTGTCCTCGTTGATAATCCTTTTCTCTCAAAAGCATATCGCTAGCTGGAAAGATAATGAGTTCTGTCTGATTTTCTTTCGATAACTGTGTTTCGACTTCAAATGACCTAATACCATCGACTTCATCACCAAAAAACTCAATTCGATAAGGTTCTAACTGGGATATTTCAAAAATATCTAAAATATCTCCTCGCAGACTAAATTCTCCTTGAGTTTGTACTTGTGTAACTTTTCGATATCCTATCTCCTTTAACTGATGGATAAGCGCATGTTGGTCATATTCTTCACCAACTGAGATTGTTACAATACTATCTTTGAATACATTTGGAGACGGTAAAATCAATCGACTTGCTGCGATATTACAAACTAAAATCCCTTTCTTAGATGAATCAGTCAAAAAACGTAAGGCTTCAACCCGTGAAATGATTTTTTCTTGTGAAGACATCAAAAACTCGACCATAGGGGAGTCATCTACCAAAAATGGATAGACAAATTCCTCACCCAAGATAGAAATAAGATCACTAATAAGCCCTTCTGCTTCTCCATAAGTTGACGTCAATAACACAATCTTATCTTCTTTTTCTAGACTACTTGCAATTGCAAGAGCCTTAGTAGACGTTGATAAACCGAGTATTAGTTGTCTTTTCTTATCTGTTAAATTTTGATGCCATTTTTTGATTTGATCATTTTCTGAGAATAAATCTAATAAGGTCACCATTTATCCGTTATACCTCTGCATTGTTTTCTCAAAATTTTTCTCTTGTAAATAGTAATTTACAGAATCGTCAACTTTGTCAATAGACTGTAAAATACCAATATAATCATCATTGTCAAATTTATTCAAAACATGATGAACAACTGACATACCATTTTTAGGTCTTCCGATTCCAATCTTAACACGATTAAAGACCTGAGTACCTATATGTTGAATAATAGACTTGATACCATTATGACCACCTGCAGAGCCCTTTGCTCTTAAACGAATCTTTCCAACTTCCATGTCAAGATCGTCGTAAATGACGAGTAAATCTTCAATATCTAAACCATAGTAAGTCAATAAAGCATGAACTGCTTTTCCACTTTCATTCATAAAGGTCGTTGGTTTGACCAGATAAATTTTTTCTCCATTTAGGAAAAAGGATGCTAGATCAGCTTGAAATATCTTATCGTGTGTAAAAGTGACATTTTGTTTCTTCGCTAGTTGGTCAATCAACATAAAACCAACATTGTGTTTTGTTTCAAAATATTTATCCCCTGGATTGCCCAAGCCTACAAGTAATTTGGTCATTTATTTTTCCTTTCAAAAGCCAAAAGGGTTGGAATTTTTTTCCAACCTAATTGACACTATTCATTAATTTTTTAGACATTAAAACGGAATTCCATGATGTCGCCATCTTGAACGATATATTCTTTTCCTTCTTCACGCAAGCGGCCAGCTTCTTTTACGGCTTTTTCAGATCCGTATTTCACTAGATCCTCATATGACATGGTTACTGCACGAATAAAGCCTTTCTCAAAGTCTGAGTGGATAATCCCAGCTGCTTGAGGAGCCTTCATACCACGTTTGAAGGTCCAAGCGCGAACTTCTTTTTCACCAGCTGTGAAGTAAGTTCCCAGTCCAAGCAAGTGGTAAGCTGCACGAGTCAACTTGTCAACGCCTGATTCTGCCAATCCAAGTGCTTCAAGAAACTCTTGTTTGTCTTCATCGTCTAACTCAGAAATTTCTTCCTCAGCACGCGCAGAAATAATGACTACTTCAGCATTTTCTGTCGCTGCGAATTCACGAATTTGTTTAACATAGTCGATAGAGTCAGGTTCTGAAACCACATCCTCGTCCACATTGGCAACATAGAGCACTGGTTTAGTCGTCAAAAGGAAGAGACCTTTGACAACTTTTTGTTCTTCATCTGTAAATTCGATGGTGCGAGCTGATTTCCCATCTTCAAGGACTGGTTTAATCTTTTGAAGAACATTGAATTCTTCCACAGATTCTTTATCTTTTTGAGTGCGTGCCATCTTTTCTACACGCGCATAGCGTTTATTGACTGATTCTAAGTCAGCAAGAATCAATTCTAGGTTAATGGTGTCAATATCCGCAAGTGGATCCACAAAGGCATCTTCACGTCCTTGCTCGCGCATGACATTTTCATCATCAAAAGCACGAACTACGTGAACAATCGCATCTACTTCCCGGATATTGGCCAAGAATTTATTTCCTAGCCCTTCTCCTTTTGAAGCTCCTTTTACAATTCCTGCGATATCTGTAAATTCAAATGTTGTTGGAACTGTCTTTTTAGGAGTAATCATTTCCGTCAATTTTTGGAGGCGTTCATCAGGAACTTCTACCATTCCAACGTTTGGATCAATCGTCGCAAATGGGTAATTTGCTGCCTCTGCTCCTGCTTTTGTAATTGCATTAAATAGTGTTGATTTACCAACGTTTGGCAAACCAACGATACCTGCTGTTAAAGCCATATTTTCTCATTCTCCGTTTTCATTTCAATCCCTAATATTATAACACAAAAAGGGAAAACTTGCTAACCCTCTAACTAAGGCTTCTTAGTCAATAATTTTATTCATTTTTCGATCAAAATCATATCGTCCCATCATGACAACATGGTCGCAATTGCTACATTTAATTTTGATATCTGCCCCTACACGTGTAATTTCCCAACGATTAGCCTTTTTACCAGTCGACTTGATTGTGCAAGCATGTGGTTTTTTCATTTCAACAAAATTTCCAACTTGATACATACTACTCTCCTTTTCTTTTTCGATTATATCATAAAAGAGGCGAGCTAGGCTCAACCTCTTTCACTTAATTTGTACGAACTGGGGTGATAAGTTGCATGAAGTCCTCATCAGTATCTGCTGGCACAAGAGTAAATGGACGAACAGCTGAGATAAAACTAATGGTCACCTTTTCGCTATTTAAAGCCTTAAGAGAATCAATCAAGTAAGTTGGGTTGAAACTAATAGTCAAATCTTCACCAGTCACCTTATCAGTATCGATTTCTTCGTTTACTTTACCAACTTCTGGAGAGTGAACATGAGCACTAACAACCCCACCTTTAATTTCAAGTTTCACAGTACCATTTTGAGTCGCACTTGATAAAAGACGAGCACGTTCCATTGACTGACGTAAGTTTACAACATCAAAAGTAATTGTTGTGTTAAAGTCTATTGGAATCAAGCGATCTGTATCAGGATAGTTACCTTCTAACAAACGAGTATAGAAGCTAATATTTTCACTTCTAAAGAGGATTTGATTGTTGGCAAAGAAAATCTCTACAGTTTCAATATCATCTGTAAATACCGCTGAAAATTCTCGTAAAGAACGGCTAGGAATTACGACATCAAAATCATCACTATTTTTCTCAAGAGTTAATTTTTTCTGGCTTAGACGATGAGAGTCTGTCGCAACTGTTTTTAGCTCCTTGTGTTGACTCAATACAAAATGAACACCTGTTAAAATTGGACGACTCTCTTGTGTACTTGCAGCAAATGCTGTTTCATTGATAATTTTCTTGAGTAATTTTGTTTCAAGAACCAAAGGAGTACTAGCTGAAATTTCTTGGATTCGTGGATATTGCTCGCTATCTTTTCCTTTTAGGGTAATTTCTGATTTACCACTTGTTAAAACAATTTGATTTTGTTCAATTTCTTTAAAATCAAGAGTCACATCTGGAAGACTAGATACAACATTGATAAAGAAAGAAGCTTCAAGAAGGATCGAACCTAAAGAAGTAATTAACAAACCAGCATCTTCATTTTTTTGAGAAATAAAATTTTCAATTGAAATCTGACCATTTGAACCAATTAAAGTAACACCTTCATTGGTTACGTCAATTTTGACAGTTGATAAAATAGGAATAGCATTTTTAGAACTAATAGCTCTCTTAGTAGTATTTAAGGCTTGTAGAAATAAATTTTTATTAATTGAAAAATGAATCATGGATTCTCCTTTATTTATTTTTAGTATTAGAAGGATAATAGTAATAATAGAGTCTGTGAAATCTGTGGAAAACAGACTTAAAGTAAGTTATATCAAGTTTTTTGGCTTGTTTAAAAAATGTGGATAAAAAAGATAAAAAAGCGAAAGTTATCCACAAGTTATTTGATTTTCTTTTTGATTGATTCAATTTCTAAACGTAAATTATCGTCTTCATCAATCAAAGATTTAATTTTTGCATGGGCATGAATGACTGTTGTATGATCTTTTCCTCCAAATTCCTTCCCAATTTTTGGAAGACTATTATCTGTTAGTTCTCTAGATAAATACATGGCTACTTGACGGGCTAAAACAATATTTTGAAGGCGTCTGCTTCCCTTCATTTCTTTGACACTGATACCATAAAAGTTACCAACTTCATTTTGGATTTTATCAATTGGGATGACGAGCATTTGGTTAACATCTTGTTTACGTGCTCTAATAGCCTCTGCAGCGATATCGATAGTGATATCCTTAATCTTCTTCACTCGGGCAATTAAAGTGATGTCGTTGATTGCTCCTTCAAGTTCTCGGACGTTTGAATCAAATTGACCAGCTAGGTATTCTAGGGTATCACTTTGGAAATGGTAGTCTAAATGCTCTGTTTTACTTTGTAAAATGGCAATACGTGTCTCAAAGTCAGGTGGTGTGATGTTTTGCGTCAATCCCCAGCTAAAGCGCGTGACAAGTCTTTCCTCAAGTCCCTCTAGGTGTTTAGGACTACGATCACTAGTCAGAACAATTTGTTTTTGATTGCTATGGAGAACATTGAAAGTATTGAAAAATTCTTCCTGAGTTGCAACTTTTTTTCCACTCAGCGATTGGATATCATCAATTAACAAGAGATCAAGGCTACGGTAAGTTTTTTTGAACTTTTCCATTTCACCAAGTCTCAGGTGTTCAAGAAAGTCGTTGATAAAGCTTTCAGCAGGAATGTACTTAACACGCGCATCAGGAATATTTTTCAAAATCTCATTCCCAATTGCATTGAGTAAGTGAGTCTTCCCAAGTCCAGGTCCTCCATAGATAAAAAGAGGATTATAGGTCAATGCCAAATCTTCAGAGACAGCCAAAGCGGCTGATACTGCCCAAACATTTCCATCTCCTTGAATAAAATTATCAAAGGTATACTTTTCTTTTAATCCAGTATCCGAATAAGGAATAGATGCCAACTTTGGACTGTAGTCATAAAGAGTTGAATTTGGAGATTCTTCAACTTGTGAGACAGCCGTATCTTGAGGTTTGGTGAAAATATAGTGGGGAGTTATCTCAGCATCATAAATTTCAAATCCAGCAACTACAATAATATCTTTTAGTTGTTTTTCCCAAACCATTTCCATTTCAGATCGTGGTAAAAATATAGTGGCAACATTTTCCTCTACCTTGATGAGTTCAGCTTGAATAGCATAGAAATCATACATGGATCGAGTCAGTCTTTCTTGAGCAAATTCTAATATACGATTCCAAAATTGTTTTTCTTTCAATCCTCTCTCCTCCTTTACTATTTAAAAGTTTAATGCTAAACTTATTTTACCATAGATAGCAAGAATTTTCCACAAGCTGTGAAAAATAATCCACAATGTTATTAAGTTTTATCCACAGGTTGGGGATAAAATCAGAAACTATTGATTTATTAAGTTTTTTATTGAAAAAAATAGTGGATAACCTTGTGAGATAAAAAAATAAAAGAACAGCCTTATTTCAGGCTGTTGATGATTCTATTGTATTCTTCTTGATTTGAAAAAGAAATAATGATTTTTCCACTATCTTTTTTAGACATTTTGATTTCTACATCTAATCCGAGTAGTTTTTTTAACTGTTCTTCTTCATTTTGTATGAAATGATTCGTTTTTTGAAGTTTCTTTTGTTTTTTCTCTGTCAGAAGAGCTTCTAACTTCCTTACAGAAATGTCTTCCTCGATGATTCGTTGAAAGAAATAGTCTTGTTGTTCCTTGTTCAACCCAACTAGAGAACGCGCATGGGCTTGTGATAGTTTGCCATTTTCTACTTCTGAGAGGATCTGTTCTGGCAAGGAAAGCAAGCGAATAGAGTTGCTGATATAAGGACGAGACTTGCCCATTTTATCTGCAATTTCAGTATGGGTGAATCCTTTATCTATGAGAGATTCATAGGCGCGTGCTTCTTCTATTGGGTTTAAATTTTCTCTCTGTAAATTTTCAATGATGGACTGGACAATCATCTCTTGATCTGAAAGCTGTTTAACAACAGCTGGGATAGACGTTAGACCAGCTAAAAGTGAAGCCCGATAGCGTCTCTCTCCTGCAAGGATTTCATAACCAATAACAGGAGATTGACGAACAATAATCGGTTGAATGACTCCATTTTCTTTTATAGATTGAGCTAGTTCATCTAGTTTTTCTCTATCAAATTCTTTTCGAGGTTGATAGGGATTTTTTTGTATATCTGTGATAGAAATCATTTCAAATTTTTCCATGATTCTACACTAACACATCTTTTCTCTTATGTAAAGGTTTCTTTACATAGATGTCAATTAAGATTCTAAATCACCTGAACTCTTGTCAAGTTTAATAGATGTAGTTTCTTCTTTACCGTTACGATAGTAAGTTATCTTAATGGTGTCTCCGATAGAATGATTGTAAAGAGCACTTTGTAAGTCTGTTGATGAAGCAATCTCTTTGTCATCTACTTTTGTAATAACATCGTATTTTTCAAGGTGACCATTTGCAGGCATATTGCTTTGTACAGAACGAACAACTACACCAGATGTTACATTGCTTGGAATATTCAGTCTTCTAATATCACTTGTATTAATATTTGAGAGATTGACCATTTGGATTCCCAAAGCTGGACGAGTCACTTTTCCGTTCTTTTCTAACTGTTCAATAATATTGATAGCATCATTTGCAGGGATTGCGAAACCAAGGCCTTCTACAGATGTGCCTCCATTTGTGGCAATTTTACTTGAGGTAATTCCGATAACCTGTCCTTGAATATTGATTAGTGGGCCACCAGAGTTACCTGGGTTAATAGCAGTATCAGTTTGGATAGCTTTTGTAGAAATAGCTTGTCCATCTTCAGATTTTAAAGATACATTTCGATTAAGACTAGATACGATACCTTGAGTGACAGTATTAGCATATTCAGAACCTAATGGGCTACCGATGGCAATAGCAGTTTCTCCTACGGTTAACTTGCTAGAATCACCAAACTCAGCTACTGTTGTCACTTTTTCTGAAGAGATTTTGACGACAGCAATATCAGAGAAAGTGTCCGCTCCGACAATTTCTCCGGGTACTTTAGTTCCATCTGACAAACGAATATCTACTTTGCTGGCGCCATTTATAACGTGATTATTGGTGACAATATAAGCTTCTTTATCATTCTTTTTATAAATAACCCCAGATCCTTCACTAGAGATTTGTTGAGAATCTGTGTCAGTATCATCATTTCCAAATACGCTATTTTGTCTATTTGCTGAATAAGTAATAACAGAAACAACAGCATCTTTTACTTTGTTAACAGCCTGTGTTGTTGAATTTTCGTTCTTATAGGCAGTCTGTGTAATGGTGCTATTGTTGTTAGAGTTGCTTACACTACTTTTTTGAGTTAGTTGAGCTATTGAAAAACTACCCAAGGCTCCACTAAAAAAGCTAATGACGATAACGACTAATAATTGAAACCCTTTTTTGTAAAATGTTTTTAGATGTTTCATATTTGCCTCCATTTATTTGAAATTACTGAAAGTATAAACTGACTAGCTTAATTATAACTTAAACACAAAAGTTTTTCACAGTTTGTGGATAACTTTTAAAAATCTGTGATTTTCTAGGTGAAATTTAACCTTTTGTTTTGTGAATAAGATGTGAAAAAATAGAGAATATGTTAGAATAGAGTCATGAAAATTAAAGTTGTAACAGTTGGGAAACTGAAAGAAAAGTATTTAAAAGATGGTATTACAGAGTATTCAAAACGAATTTCTCGATTTGCTAAGCTTGAAATGATAGAGCTAGCAGATGAAAAAACACCAGATAAGGCCAGTGAGTCAGAAAATCAAAAGATTTTAGAAATAGAAGGTCAGAGAATTTTATCAAAAGTTGGTGATCGTGATTTTGTTATTGTGTTGGCTATAGAAGGGAAAACTTTCTCCTCAGAAGAATTTAGTAAGCATTTAGAAGAAGCTTCTATAAAAGGATTTTCTACTCTTACTTTTATTATTGGAGGGAGTCTGGGATTAGCACAGGATGTAAAAAAGAGAGCTAATCTCTCTGTTAGTTTTGGCCGCTTAACTTTGCCCCATCAGTTAATGAGACTAGTCCTTGCTGAACAAATCTATCGCGCTTTTACGATTCAGCAGGGATCACCCTACCATAAATAGAAAATTGACTTTTAATTGAATTTTTGGTAGAATAATTGTGTTAGGTCTCATAGCTCAGCTGGATAGAGCATTCGCCTTCTAAGCGAACGGTCGCAGGTTCGAATCCTGCTGGGATCAATATAGTAGCAAAGCTGGGAATTTTCCCGGCTTTTTTCTTAAAAAAGTACACTTTGGGAGAAAAAAATGACAGTTGAGAGAATTTTATCTAAAACGAAATTCCATTTTGTATAATAGTTTTTGTAAGTTATCTTACAAGAAAAAACATTTTAGGAGATTTTATTATGAAAAACACAGTTAAATTGGAACAGTTTGTAGCCTTGAAGGAAAAAGACTTGCAGGAGATTAAAGGTGGGGAAAGTAGACTGTCAAGATTACTCCGTGATTTTATTTTCCAAATAAAACAGTAATGAAATAAGGAGAAAGAGTAATGAATTTGCTTGAATTTGGGACAGTTATTGTTTATTTTTTAATTATTAGTTACAGTTACCATTTAATTTGTAAAGGTCAAGTAAATAGAAGAGAACTATACGTTTTTGGTGCTTATACATTACTAACAGCAATAGCACTTGATTTTCCCTTATATCTTCTAAATTTAGATGGGTTAGGGATTGCAACATTTTTATTTCCTTTGGGCTTATATTCCTATTTTCGATGGATTAAACAGTATGAGAGGGATAGAGGACTATTCCTAAGTTTACTACTATCTCTTTTATATGAGAGCACTCATAACTTTCTGTCCGTAACTTTTTCCTCTATAACAGGAGACAATTTTGTTTCACAATATCATGCCCCATTCTTTTTCGTTGTAACAGTGTTGACTTATGTTGTTATCTTAAAAATCATTCATTATTTCCACTTAGAACTAAACTATTTTGATAAGGACTACCTTTATCCCTTCTTGAAAAAAGTATTTTTTGCTTTACTACTGCTCCATACTGCATCTTTCGTTTCAGATATGGTAAGTACGGTTAAACATTTGAATAGTTTTGGAAGTATTTTGTCATCTATTGTTTTTATCTCTCTCCTTTTGACCTTCTTTGCAATGAATTCTCATAAAGATCAAATGGAGAAAGAGATTGCTTTGAAGCAGAAAAAATTTGAACAGAAACATTTACAGAATTATACAGATGAAATTGTCGGACTGTATAATGAAATCCGTGGTTTTAGACATGACTATGCTGGGATGCTTGTCAGCATGCAGATGGCAATTGACAGTGGTGATTTACAGGAAATTGACAGAATTTACAATGAAGTTTTGGTCAAAGCAAATCATAAACTGCGTTCAGATAAGTATACTTACTTTGATTTGAACAACATAGAAGATTCAGCTTTACGAAGTTTGGTTGCTCAGTCCATTGTCTATGCTCGAAATAATGGTGTAGAGTTTACACTGGAAGTAAAAGATACGATTACCAAGCTCCCAATTGAACTATTGGATTTGGTTCGTATCATGAGCGTTTTATTGAACAATGCTGTCGAAGGATCGGCTGATAGTTATAAAAAACAGATGGAAGTAGCAGTTATTAAGATGGAGATTGAAACAGTTATTGTGATTCAGAATTCATGTAAAATGACGATGACTCCTTCAGGAGATCTATTTGCTTTAGGATTCTCCACTAAGGGAAGAAATCGCGGGGTAGGATTAAATAATGTGAAAGAACTACTAGATAAGTACAATAACATTATTTTAGAAACAGAGATGGAAGGCAGTACATTTAGACAAATTATTAGATTTAAGAGGGAATTTGAATGAAAGTTTTAATTTTAGAGGATGTTATTGAACATCAAGTGAGACTAGAGAGAATATTGAATGAAATTTCGAAAGAATCGAATATTCCAATATCATACAAGACAACAGGAAAAGTCCGTGAATTTGAAGAATACATTGAAAATGATGAAGTAAATCAGCTTTATTTCCTAGATATCGATATTCATGGAATTGAGAAAAAAGGATTTGAGGTTGCTCAGCTCATTCGTCATTACAATCCTTACGCTATTATCGTCTTTATCACCAGTCGATCAGAGTTTGCGACTCTAACCTATAAATACCAGGTATCAGCCCTAGATTTTGTTGATAAGGATATCAATGATGAGATGTTTAAGAAGAGAATTGAACAAAATATCTTCTACACGAAGAGTATGTTACTTGAAAATGAAGATGTTGTAGATTATTTCGACTACAATTACAAGGGAAATGATTTAAAAATTCCTTACCATGATATTTTGTATATTGAAACAACAGGTGTCTCTCATAAATTGCGCATTATTGGTAAGAATTTTGCAAAAGAGTTCTATGGAACAATGACAGATATTCAGGAAAAGGACAAACATACTCAGCGATTTTATTCTCCTCATAAGTCATTTTTGGTAAATATAGGTAACATCAGAGAAATTGATCGAAAAAACTTAGAAATTGTTTTCTATGAAGATCATCGCTGTCCTATTTCAAGGTTAAAAATTAGAAAATTAAAAGATATTTTAGAGAAAAAATCTCAAAAGTGATTGACAATTAGTAAGAAATTGATATAATGGTTATATCTGCTACAGATAGAAGGTCCGTTGGTCAAGGGGTTAAGACACCGCCTTTTCACGGCGGTAACACGGGTTCGAATCCCGTACGGACTATTTTATCCGCCATAGCTCAGTTGGTAGTAGCGCATGACTGTTAATCATGATGTCGTAGGTTCGAGTCCTACTGGCGGAGTATAGATAAAAGGGAACACAGCTGTGTTCCTCTTTTTGTATCAATTTGTATCACCAAGCATCTTCATAAGGAAGTCTGTTATTTCTTGAGGACTTTCTTTTTTTCCATGTGCAATCCAAGTTTGGCAGACACCAAAAAGTGCGTGAGTTAGATAGATGCTACTATATTCTAATTCAGTGGTATTAAGATTCAGTTGCATAAATCGCTTTTGTAAATCTGTACTGAGCATGATATGAAGTTTATTTCGTAAGAAATTTTGAATTTCTTTGGTCCCATTTTCAGAAAGAAGGGCAGCCAGAAGTGGTTCTGACTCTAGATATTCAAATACTTCTAAAATAGCATCTCTTTTGTGATGAGCATGTTTTTGAAAAATATATTCAAATGTATGGAATAGCTTGCTTTGATAGTGCTCAATCATATCATACTTATCCTTATAGTGAGTATAGAAGCTGGAACGACTAATTCCGGCTTTTTCTGCTAGCTTGACAGTAGAAATTTGATCAAATGGCTGTTCCATCAGTAATTGTACCATAGCATTTTCAATAGTTCGCTTTGTTTTTAAGCGTTTGTTACTTTCTTGCATATTTCCTCCTTATAAACAAATTAGACTATATGTCTAAAAATGGATTTTTTATCTTGTAATTTAGATTTTTTATTGTATAATCTATTATATCAAAATTTTAGACAATATGTTTAAAAAAGGAGAAACTATGTTTAAAGAATGGAAAGCAATTTTAAAAAAACCAACCTTTATTATTATCATGGTAGGGATTTCTCTTATTCCAGCTCTGTACAATATCATATTTTTGTCATCAATGTGGGATCCATATGGTCAATTGTCTGACTTACCTGTGGCAGTGGTCAATAATGATAAAGAGGCTTCCTATAATGGTAATACTATGGTAATAGGAAAAGACATGGTGTCCAATTTAAAAGAAAATGAAACCTTGGATTTTCATTTTGTAGATGAAGAAGAAGGTGAGAAGGGCTTAGAAAATGGCGATTACTATATGGTAGTGACTTTACCAAGTGATTTATCTGAAAAAGCAGCTTCTATTTTAACGAATCATCCAGAGCAAATGCAAATCGATTATCAGACTTCAAGTGGTCATAGCTTTATTGCAAGCAAGATGAGTGATTCTGCTATGACACAATTAAAGCAGAATGTTTCTACCAATGTAACCGAGACCTATACCAAAGCTTTATTTAACAAAATAATTGATTTAAAGGATGGTATGAATCAAGCAGCTTCAGGCAGTGAAAAATTAACTGATGGAGCGAATCAGTTAGTGGCAGGAAGTCAAACATTAACTACTAACCTAAACTCTTTAGCCGATTCAAGTTTAACATTTTCAAATGGAACGGAGCAGTTTACTAGAGGATTATCCTCTTATGTTTCTGGTGTCGAACAACTTCATCTTGGCTTAGGGAATTTTAATAGTGGTTTAGTTACATATACTGGTGCAGTGAGTCAATTAGATATCGGATTAGGTCAATTGTCTTCAAAAAGTCCTGAATTAGTAGGGGGAATCAACCAACTATATACTGGTGTAGAGTCCTATACTGGCGGTGTTTCTAAGCTCAATGCTGGTCTTAATCAATTTTCATCTGGTATTAGTGCCTATACAAATGGAGTGGGAAATCTTGCAACAGGTGCCCATCAGTTATCTAATCAATCAGCTACACTTCGAATGGGTGTGGAGCAATTAAGTGAAGGGATTCAACAACTTTCTAGCAAGTTAGAGGCTTCGTCTGAGCAAAAAAATCAAATTAATCAATTATCTTCTGGTCTGAATCAGTTAAATCAAGCTATTCAAAATATTGATGTTGGTGATACAAAACAATTAGATTCTGTTTTATCAAGTATAGTGTCTCTTTCTAATCAAATGCTAGCAAGTGCTCAGTCTGATAAAGCGACTACATTAGCCAATATTCAATCGACAGGAGCTTATCAATCTTTGACAAGTGAGCAACAAGCTGAAATAAGTGCTTCTGTATCTCAAAATTCGACTGATAGTATTCAATCGGCTCAGTCAATTGTAGCTTTAGCTCAAGGTATACAGGGAAGTTTAGAAAACTTACAAAATCAATCTTCTAATCTTTCGACTTTAAAAAATCAATCTAATCAAGTATTACCGCTTGCTTCTAATTCTTTGACAGGATTGTCAAGTGGATTAACAGAAATACAAGGAGCTGTTACTAGCAAATTAGTTCCTGCCAGTCAGTCTATTACATCAGGTGTAAATGCATATACTGCAGGTGTTGATAAAGTTTCTCAAGGCGCAAGTCAACTAAGTGAAAAAAATTCCACCTTGACAGGTAGTTTGGACCAACTAGTTTCAGGCTCAACTACCTTGACACAAAAATCTTCTAGCTTGACAGCAGGAGTTGGTCAATTAGTTGAAAAAACTCCAGAATTAGTATCTGGTATTGAAAAATTATCAACTGGATCCAATCAATTGAATCAAAAGAGTCAAGAATTGATAGCAGGAGTTGATAAATTACAATCAGGAACTAGCCAACTCGCTGACAAATCCAGTCAGTTAATTTCAGGTGCTTCTCAATTAGAAAGTGGAGCTAATAAATTGGTAGATGGAGCTGGGAAACTAGCAGAAGGTGGAACAAAGTTAACTTCTGGATTGGAAGGTTTACAGACAGGAGTTGCTTCTTTAGGACAAGGACTAAGTAATGCTAGTGAACAACTCAAATCAGCATCTACGGAATCTCAAAATGCAGAGATTTTGTCAAATCCTCTCAGTCTTTCCAAAACAGACAATGATCAAGTTCCTGTAAATGGAATTGCAATGGCTCCTTATATGATATCAGTTGCTCTCTTTGTTGCAGCAATATCAACGAATATGATTTTTGCGAAGCTGCCTTCAGGACGTCATCCAGAGAGCCGCTGGGCTTGGTTGAAATCTCGAGCTGAAATAAATGGTATTATAGCTGTTTTAGCAGGAATTTTGGTATATGGAGGAGTCCATCTTATTGGGTTAACTGCTAATCATGAAATGAGAACATTTATTCTCATCATCTTAATAAGTTTAGTATTCATGTCTATGGTGACTGCTTTAACAACGTGGAATAGCCGTATAGGAGCTTTCTTCTCTCTTATCTTGCTTTTATTACAGTTGGCATCAAGTGCCGGTACTTATCCACTTGCTTTGACAAATGATTTCTTTAGAGCTATTAATCCTTGGTTACCAATGAGTTATTCAGTTTCAGGATTACGACAAACAATCTCTATGACAGGAAATATTCATCACCAAGTTATTTTCCTTGCTGTGATATTAGTACTATTTATTGGTTTAGGTATGCTAGCCTATCAACCTAAGAAAATGGAAGGAGATTAAAAAAATCGACCGATTAACTGGTCGATTTTTTTATGCCTTAGATGACTTTCGTCTGTGATTATAGATTCCAAATAGTAAGAGAGAAGTAAAGGAACAGATTGCTCCAGTAATAAACCCATTAGGAATAAAGGAAAGTGTAATAGTTCCTTTCCCCTTAGGAATATCAACTTTCATAAAGCCAGTTTGAGCTTGTTTAATTTCTATTTTCTTACCATCTTGGTAGACAGACCAACCTTTGTCATAAGGAATGGTGAAGAAAATAGACGTATCTTGTTGGACATCATATGTAGCAAAAACCTTGTTTTTAGAAGTCGATACTGTTACTGGTTGTTCTTTAATTTTTTGAATTGCCTCAGTTAAAGTTTGGGTATCTAAACGGTAGAAGGTAGGAGATTCAAATGATACTTGTGAATTTCCAGGGAAACTAACATGAATATTGAAAGTTTTTTTCTCTTTTGCATATCCTAGATTAAAGAAGGAGAAGGCATTATCAGTTGTAAAAGTTTTCTTTTTCCCATTGACAAGAATGTCAACCTTCTTTTGTTTATCATTAGAAAAGTGAAGGTTTGTGAAAGAAAGATAAACTTGGCTGTTTTCTGGTACTTCAATTTGATACTGGATTGCTGCATCCTCATTTGAAGAACTTGTAACACTGATCAAATTATCAGTATTTTCTGTTTTTTCGTAAGGAATTGGAGAAAAATAATCAAAATCGACGTTAGCAAGTTGATTTAAAAACGAGGCTTGATTATCCAAAGTATGCTCATTAAACTTGACATCATTGTAAACAGATTGACTAGCAAAGGCAATAGGAAGAGAGAATTGATTTTCGTATAGTGTAAGATTATCTTTTTGATATACATCTTGGAAACCATACTTATCAATAGGATTGTTTGAGATATTGTACTGGATGCCAAATAAACTATCAGCTAAAATACTATTATTGGAATATCGGAGATTGAGATTAGTCCCAGAGGATTTAAATCCAAGTTTATCCAAAGTAGAGCTTGCTGAACGATTTCGAACAGAAGAAAATTGAGAGATTCCATTGTAATTGAATTTCATACTGTCATTTCCAGTTTGAGTTTCTAGTTTTTCAGTACGAGTAAATTGGTTCCCAATATATGTTGAGAAAGATTCCATAGCTGGGATATCTCGATTATAAGCACTTCGAGAAGCAAATCCCCATTCCTTAGCAATTCCGTCCATTTGAGATGAAGCATTTAAGCTCATTTCAACCATTATAAATAAAGAGATTAGAATAGCAAATAGATTTACAGAGATAAACTTTTTGATAACTGCAAGGAGTAAAAGAGAATAGACAACTAAAAATTCAAGAGTAAGTAGAATATTCAAATCTGTTAAAAAAGAATAATGCGATTTTAGATAGATGGTAGCTAAAAATCCTGTTGCAACAAGAAAAATCGAAGCTAAAAAATTCCAGACTTTAATTTCTTTCAGACGATTTAAGACTTCTGCTGCTGTGTAAATTAACAAGGTAGAGAAAATCCAAGCATAGCGATGTAAAAACATATTTGGAGTATGCATACCTTGCCAAAATAAATCAAGAGCTTCTATATAAAAGCTTGCAATTAGAAATGCAAAGAAAATTGCATAGATAAGTTTCACGTGAAACTTAATGGATTTTATCGTAAAAAATAAAATGGTCAAAATAAAGGGAAGTAGTCCAACAAAAATCATTGGGATAGCCCCATACTTTGTTGTATCGAAGGAACCGATGAATTGCTTAGCAAAGAGATCAAGATACCAGCTACTTTCAGTTTGAAACTTTGTAACTTCTGTCAATTTTTCCCCATGTGTCTGTAAATCAAATAGAGTAGGAAGAGTCATAATCAAACTGGCCATTCCTGCTAAAAAGGAAGTAACAATAAAATCAAGAAAAGATGATTTTCGAGTCTTAAAATCCCACGAAATTTGACAGAGATACCAGAAAATAAGAAACAATACTGTCATATAGCCAAAATAATAGTTTTGAATAAACAAGATTGACAGACTTGTAAAGTATAGTAGGCGCTTCTTTTGTGTTATAAGTATATGTAAGCCAGTTATAACTAAAGGAATCAAGATAAAAACATCTAACCAAGTTTTTATCTCTAGTTGACTAACAGAGAAACTCATCAGAGCATAGGAAGTAGATAAAGCTAGTTTTAAAGCCTTAGGAATCGATTGAAATAATTTATTTAAACTAAAGTAAGTTGACAGTCCAATCAATCCAAATTTTAAGAGAGTTGTCAGATAGACAGCATCTGGCATATTCGACAGATTAAAAAAGTAAACTAGAGGTGAAAGGAAACTTCCTAAGTAATAACTAGATAGGGCATAGAAATTTAATCCGAGGCCACTTGTAAAGGTGTAAAACAGACTACCATTTCCATGCAGGATATTTCGTAAAGTTACATCAAAAATAACGTATTGATGAAACCCATCTCCTAATAGTGGAGATGTCTCGCTGTTCCAGTAGATACCTTGAGATAGATATACTCCTGTCATAATCAATAAGGGAATGATGAAAGAAACAAAATAGGTCCAATATGTTTTAAAAAATAATTTCATGTTACCTCATAAAATGTTAGAAAACTCAGCTGGTTAATCCAACTGAGTTTTGAAGTTTTTAGTCTTTCCAAAGTTCTTTTACTTTTGCTTGTACTTCTGCATTTTCTAGGAATTCATCATAGGTTTCATCGATACGGTCAATGACGCCATTTTTGGACAAGACAATGATATGGTTAGCTAGAGTTTGAATAAACTCGTGGTCATGGCTAGCAAAGATGATTGATTCTTTAAAGTTTTTCAATCCATCATTCAAGCTTGAGATAGATTCCAAGTCCAAGTGATTGGTTGGATCATCAAGTACAAGGACATTTGATTTCAAGAGCATAAGTTTTGAAAGCATGACACGCACTTTTTCTCCCCCTGACAAAACGTTTACAGGTTTGTTAACTTCATCTCCAGAGAAGAGCATACGGCCGAGGAATCCACGTAGGAAAGTATTGTCATCTTCTTCTTTACTTGCGAATTGACGCAACCAGTCAAGGATTGACTCTCCTCCTGCAAAATCTGCCGAGTTATCTTTTGGCAAGTAAGAACGGCTAGTAGTTACTCCCCACTTGACAGTTCCTTCATAGTCAATGTCCCCCATGATTGCACGAATTAATGCAGTCGTTTGGATGTCATTTTGTCCAATTAGCGCTGTCTTATCACCTGGACGTAAGATAAAGCTGATATTATCTAAAATAGTCTCACCATCAATCTTTACAGATAGATTTTCTACTGTCAAGAGATCATTACCGATTTCACGTTCCGCTTTAAAGTTGATAAATGGATATTTACGACTAGATGGCACAATTTCTTCAAGTTCAATTTTATCAAGCATTTTCTTACGTGATGTTGCTTGCCTTGATTTAGAAGCATTGGCAGAGAAACGAGCAACGAATTCTTGCAATTGCTTAATCTTTTCTTCTGCTTTGGCATTACGGTCTGCTAGCAATTTAGCAGCGAGTTCAGAAGATTCCTTCCAGAAGTCATAGTTTCCGACATAGAGTTTGATTTTTCCAAAGTCAAGGTCGGCCATGTGAGTACATACTTTGTTCAAGAAGTGACGGTCGTGGGATACTACGATAACGGTGTTATCAAAATCAATCAAGAAGTCTTCTAACCAAGTAATCGATTGGATATCCAAACCGTTGGTTGGCTCGTCCAAAAGAAGAACATCTGGTTTACCAAAAAGTGCTTTGGCTAGGAGAACTTTTACTTTTTCACCGTTGGCCAATTCGCTCATGTTTTGATAGTGCAATTCTTCTGGAATGTTTAGGTTTTGAAGTAGTTGAGAGGCTTCACTCTCTGCTTCCCAACCTCCAAGCTCGGCAAACTCTCCTTCGAGTTCGGCAGCACGGACGCCATCCTCATCTGAGAAATCTTCCTTCATGTAGATAGCATCTTTCTCCTTCATGATGCTATAAAGTT
Organism: Streptococcus sp. CF7_Ac1-8; assembly: GCF_024295435.1. Lineage (GTDB taxonomy): Bacteria > Bacillota > Bacilli > Lactobacillales > Streptococcaceae > Streptococcus > Streptococcus mitis_AP. The sequence continues at coordinate 27,039 of NZ_JANCPI010000008.1, forward strand.
TTTCATTTCCCATAATAACGACATCAATGGCACGTTCATCCTCATAGTCAAAGTGATTTTGACGAAGCACAGAGAGACGTTCATCTGGACCAAGAGAAATATGACCAGTAGTAGGTTCGATATCTCCAGCTAAAATTTTTAAAAAGGTTGATTTTCCGGCACCATTAGCACCGATTAATCCGTAAGTATTTCCTTCTGTAAATTTGATATTGACATCATCAAAAAGTTTACGATCACTAAAACGTAGTGAAACATCAGATACTGTAAGCAATATTTTTCTCCTATATGTGTAATATATTTATTCTACTAGAAAATACAGAAATATTCAAATTTTTATTTGTCAATTTTGTGTAAACTATATTTACAGTATCCTTTACACAAATCCGTAAATGGCAAGACTGATTTATTTTGATAAATTACGGTTATTTTATTAAAAAAATGCTATAATTGAAGGGACCACATCGAAGGAGAATAAAATGACTAAACCCATTATTTTAACAGGAGACCGTCCAACAGGAAAATTGCATATTGGACATTATGTTGGCAGTCTCAAAAATCGAGTATTGTTACAGGAAGAGGATAAGTATGATATGTTTGTGTTCTTGGCTGACCAACAAGCTTTGACAGATCATGCTAAAGATCCTCAAACAATTGTAGAGTCTATCGGAAATGTTGCTTTGGATTATCTTGCAGTTGGATTGGATCCAAGTAAATCAACTATCTTTATTCAAAGCCAAATTCCAGAATTAGCTGAGTTATCTATGTATTATATGAATCTAGTTTCATTAGCACGTTTGGAGCGTAATCCAACTGTCAAGACAGAGATTGCTCAGAAAGGATTTGGAGAAAGTATTCCGACAGGCTTCTTAGTTTACCCAATAGCTCAAGCAGCTGACATTACAGCTTTTAAGGCTAATTATGTTCCTGTTGGGACAGATCAGAAACCAATGATTGAGCAAACTCGTGAAATTGTTCGTTCATTTAACAATGCATATAACTGTGATGTCTTGGTAGAGCCAGAAGGTATTTATCCAGAAAATGAGAGAGCAGGGCGTTTGCCTGGTTTAGATGGAAATGCTAAAATGTCTAAATCCCTTAATAACGGTATTTATTTAGCTGATGATGCGGATACTTTGCGTAAAAAAGTAATGAGTATGTATACAGATCCAGATCATATCCGTGTTGAGGATCCAGGTAAGATTGAAGGAAATATGGTTTTCCATTATCTAGATGTTTTTGGTCGTCCAGAAGATGCTCAAGAAATTGCTGATATGAAAGAACATTATCAACGAGGTGGTCTTGGTGATGTGAAGACCAAGCGTTATCTACTTGAAATATTAGAACGTGAACTTGGTCCTATTCGTGAGCGCCGTATCGAATTTGCTAAGGATATGGGAGAAGTTTATAATATGCTTCAAAAAGGTAGTGAAAGAGCACGTGAAGTTGCGGGTCAAACCCTATCTGATGTTAAAGGGGCCATGGGACTTCATTACTTTAACTGAGTTTATTTTACAAGAAACTATCATTTCTATATCAAAGAAAAGATAGTTTTTTATTTGCTCCTGTAACATTTGACAAATTTTTATAGAATGGTATGATAGATACAATATAAAAAGAGTCAAGCTCAAAAAGAAAGAAAAGAGGAAACTTCGAATGTCTAATTGGGACACTAAATTTTTGAAAAAAGGTTTTACCTTTGATGATGTATTGCTTATTCCAGCTGAAAGTCATGTGTTGCCTAACGATGCAGATTTAACAACTAAATTGGCAGATAATTTGACTTTAAATATCCCAATTATTACCGCTGCCATGGACACAGTTACAGAGAGTCAAATGGCCATTGCTATTGCTCGTGCAGGCGGTCTCGGAGTTATCCATAAAAACATGTCAATTGCTCAACAAGCAGACGAGGTTCGTAAGGTAAAACGTTCTGAAAATGGAGTTATTATTGATCCGTTCTTCTTGACGCCTGAACATACAATCGCTGAAGCTGATGAGCTTATGGGACGTTACCGTATCAGTGGTGTTCCAGTTGTTGAAACACTTGAAAATCGTAAATTAGTTGGTATTTTGACAAATCGAGATCTTCGTTTTATTTCAGATTATAACCAACCAATTTCAAATCATATGACTAGTGAAAATCTTGTGACTGCTCCTGTGGGTACAGATCTTGCAACGGCTGAAAGCATTCTTCAAGAACACCGTATTGAAAAACTTCCGTTGGTAGATGAAGAAGGCCGTCTTTCTGGTTTGATTACTATTAAAGATATTGAAAAAGTTATTGAGTTTCCAAATGCGGCTAAAGATGAGTTTGGTCGTCTTCTGGTTGCTGGTGCAGTAGGTGTTACTTCAGATACATTTGAACGTGCAGAGGCTCTTTTTGAGGCAGGAGCGGATGCGATTGTTATTGATACTGCGCATGGTCATTCTGCAGGTGTCTTGCGTAAAATTGCTGAGATTCGTGCTCATTTCCCAGACCGTACACTGATTGCTGGAAATATTGCTACTGCTGAAGGTGCACGTGCCCTTTATGAAGCAGGTGTAGACGTTGTCAAGGTTGGGATTGGCCCAGGTTCTATCTGTACTACTCGTGTGATTGCTGGTGTTGGTGTTCCGCAAGTAACAGCTATCTATGATGCTGCAGCTGTTGCGCGTGAATATGGTAAAACGATCATTGCTGACGGTGGAATCAAGTATTCTGGAGATATTGTAAAAGCCCTTGCAGCAGGTGGCAATGCCGTTATGCTTGGATCTATGTTTGCTGGAACTGATGAAGCTCCAGGAGAAACCGAAATCTTCCAAGGACGTAAATTCAAGACTTACCGTGGTATGGGTTCAATCGCTGCTATGAAGAAAGGTTCAAGCGACCGTTACTTCCAAGGTTCTGTCAATGAAGCAAACAAACTCGTTCCAGAAGGAATTGAAGGTCGTGTTGCTTATAAAGGAGCGGCAGCTGATATTGTCTTCCAAATGATTGGTGGTATTCGCTCTGGTATGGGTTATTGTGGTGCAGCTAACCTTAAAGAACTACATGATAATGCTCAATTTATTGAAATGTCTGGTGCTGGTTTGAAAGAAAGCCATCCTCATGATGTACAAATTACGAATGAGGCACCAAATTATTCCATGTAAAAACAATGAAAAGAACTCCCGTGAAAACAGGAGTTCTTTTACAATGTTGTCAACTTACCTTTACAGTAACTTTACCATCCTGAATAGTGAAAATGCTTAGATTTTCTGGCAGATTTTGAAGATGATCTAAGCTGGTTGTTGTGATAAAGGTTTGTATTGAATGTGAAATCGTTTCTAATAGTTTTAGTTGTCTAGTGTTGTCAAGTTCGCTCATAACATCGTCAAGCAGTAATATTGGAGATTCTGTAGTAATACTTTCCATTAATTCGATTTCTGCTAATTTTATAGATAGGACGAGACTACGATGTTGACCTTGACTTCCAAAACTAGCATCCATCCTATTTATATAAAAAGAAATATCATCTCGATGAGGACCAACATCAGTATTCTTTTTAAATAAATCTCTGGACCTACTTTTTTCTAAAGCAATTTTGAAAGATTCTGATAAGTCTTCTTTGTCAGTTAGCTTAACAGAAGATTGATAGGATATTGACAGTTCTTCAATCTGATTAGAGATTTCAAAATGTTTCTTACGCCCAAAATGCTCTAGTTTTTTTATGAAATCTAAGCGGTGCTTCATTACGCGACATCCATAATCGACTAGCTGATCATCTAGTACTGAAAGGAAGGTTTCATCTATTGTTTGAGCTGATTTTAAATAGGTATTTCTTTGCTTAAGGATGTGATTATAATTGGTTAAGTCAGATAAATAGATTGGCTTAATTTGCCCAAGCTCCATATCAATGAATTTTCGTCGAACTGAAGGTGCTCCTTTAATTAGTTGTAAATCTTCAGGAGCAAATAAGACAACATTCATGTGTCCTACGTAATCTGAAAGTCGTGCCTGTTTTAAGTGATTCACTTTTGTCACACGTCCTTTTTGTGTTAGTTCAATTTCGAGAGGAACGGATCCCGTTTTTTTCTGAACAAGACCTGAAAGATGAAGTTGTTCCTCATCAAAATGAATGAGATTTTTATCTGTTCGAGTTCGATGACTACGTGTTAAGGCTAAAAAATAGATAGCCTCTAACATATTTGTTTTTCCTTGAGCATTACGTCCTAAAAAGACATTTAATTTAGGATTAAAGTTTATTTTCGTCTCTTTATAGTTACGAAAAGTTTTGAGAGATAGATGTTGTAGCCACATGATTATCTACCAGGGAATCGCGGAGCTTGTTTGCTTTTGGGTGAAGAAGTAGGTTTTGATTTATCTTTTTTTACTCCCTTATTCATCTCTTTAACAAGCTTAGCGATTCGTTCTTTTTCAACTTTATCAGCTTGGTATTCCCCTTGCTCCTCAGAAGTAGGTTGTGTCAACAAGATGTCAATATTCATGTCAGGGATGTCAACTTTATCACCAATACGAAGTTTTTTACCACGACGATTCTCTAATTCCCCATTAAAGTAAACAGAATGTTCAGAGAGAAATGATTTGATAGCTCCTCCGCTATGTGTAATTCCAAGTTCTTTGAGTAGTGCTTGGAGGGTAATAAATTCTTCAAATAATTTGTATTCCATAATTCACCTCAATCTTTGGTATTATACCATATTTTCCTAAAAATAGTGAGAGAAATAGGGAGAAATGTAAGCGATTTTTATTTCAAAAGTGCTACAGAGAACAAGAAAATTTCAGGTTTTCGTGATATAATAGAAGTCTGTATATAAGGAGGTAAATCATGGAGTTAGTGCATGGAATTTCAACACATTTTATCCAATCAAAAAAGTTTAAAACGAACAAAATCACCGTGCGTTTTACCGCTCCATTATCTCTTGATACGATTGCAGGTCGCATGTTGAGTGCGAGTATGCTAGAGACTGCTAATCAGATGTACCCCACTTCTCAAGATTTGAGAAAACATTTGGCCAGTCTATACGGTACAGATATGTCAACCAATTGTTTCAGAAGAGGGCAAAGTCACATTGTAGAATTGACATTTACCTATGTTCGTGATGAGTTTTTAAGTAGGAAAAATGTGCTAACTTCTCAGGTTTTGGAACTTGTAAAAGAAACTCTTTTTTCACCCGTAGTAGTTGACAATGGGTTTGATTCGGCCTTATTTGAAATTGAGAAAAAACAATTACTAGCAAGTTTAGCAGCCGATATGGATGATTCTTTTTATTTCGCACATAAAGAATTAGATAAATTATTTTTTCATGATGAACGTCTCAAATTGGAATACAGTGATTTACGAAATCGTATTTTAGCTGAAACTCCACAAAGTTCTTATTCTTGTTTCCAAGAATTTTTGGCTAATGATCGAATAGATTTCTTTTTCCTAGGTGACTTTAATGAGGTTGAAATTCAAAATGTATTAGAATCAGTTGGCTTCAAAGGTCGATATGGAGATGTGAAGGCTCAGTATTGTCAACCATATTCTAATATCCTTCAGGAAGGTATGATTCGGAAAAATGTGGGACAATCCATTTTGGAATTGGGTTATCATTGCCCTTCTGAATATGGTGATGAGCAACATTTACCCATGATTGTAATGAATGGTTTACTGGGCGGATTTGCTCACTCTAAACTCTTTACAAATGTTCGTGAAGATGCTGGATTAGCTTATACAATTTCCAGTCAGCTCGATTTATTTAGTGGGTTCTTGAGGATGTATGCTGGTATTGATCGAGAAAATCGGAACCAGGCTCGTAAAATGATGAATAATCAACTGCTTGATTTAAAAAAAGGATATTTTACAGAGCTTGAGTTAGAGCAGACCAAGGAGATGATTCGTCGGTCTTTGTTACTTTCTCAAGATAATCAATCTTCATTGATTGAACGTGCTTATCAAAATGCCTTACTTGGAAAATCTTCAGCAGACTTTAAAAGTTGGGTTGCAAAACTCGAGAAAGTTGACAAAGATGCTATTTGTAGAGCAGCTAATAATGTGAAACTACAAGCGATTTACTTTATGGAAGGAATAGAATGACAAAGGTTGTTTTTGAAGAAAAATACTATCCAGCTGTAAAAGAAATGGTTTATCGAACTCGTTTGTCAAATGGCTTGACAGTTGCTCTTTTGCCTAAAAAGGAATTTAAAGAGGTTTACGGGAGTGTAACTGTACAGTTTGGTTCGGTAGATACGCTTGTCACAGAAGTTGACGGATATGTAAAACAATATCCTGCGGGAATTGCTCATTTTCTTGAACATAAATTGTTTGAGAGAGAAAATGCTAGCGATTTGATGTCGGCTTTTACGAGTCTAGGTGCAGATAGTAATGCCTTTACAAGCTTTACAAAAACAAGCTATCTTTTTTCAGCAACGGATCATTTTTTAGAAAATTTGGACTTACTTGATGAATTGGTAACATCAGCACACTTTACTGAAGATTCCATTTTAAGAGAGCAGGATATTATCCAGCAAGAACGAGAAATGTATCAAGATGATCCAGATTCGTGTTTATTCTTTTCAACTTTAGCGAATTTGTATCCTGGTACACCTTTAGCAACTGATATAGTTGGAAGTGAGGAGTCAATTTCCCAAATCAATCTAACTAATTTGCAAGAAAATTTTACAAGATTTTACAAACCTGTAAACATGTCTCTGTTTTTAGTTGGCAATTTTGATGTGGATCAAGTACAGGACTATTTTGAAAGAAAAGAACTGGAAGAGTTAGATGTTCAGGAAGTAGCAAGAGAAAAGTTTGTTTTAAAAGATGTAAAGCAAACAGACAGTATGAGAATGGAAGTATCTTCTCCTAAACTAGCGATTGGTGTTAGGGGTAAACAAGAAGTTGCTGAAGCGGATTGCTATCGATATCATATTTTATTAAAATTATTGTTTGCAATGATGTTTGGTTGGACTTCGGATCGTTTTCAGAAATTATATGAATCAGGTAAAATTGACGCATCCTTATCTCTGGAAGTTGAAGTAACAAGTCGCTTTCATTTTGTCATGTTGACAATGGATACAAAAGAGCCAGTTGCTTTATCTCATCAGTTTAGGAAGGCTATTCGTAATTTTACAAAGGATTTAGATATTACAGAGGATCATTTAGATATTATTAAAAGAGAGATGTTTGGAGAATTTTTCAGTAGCATGAACTCTCTTGAATTTATTGCAACGCAATATGATGCTTTTGAAAATGGTGAGACAATTTTTGATTTGCCAAAAATTTTACAGGAAATTACTTTAGAGGATGTCCTTGATGCTGGACATCATTTAATAGATGATGGTGATATAGTTGATTTTACAATATTCCCATCGTAGTAACCTATCATAATCGATACTAGAAAGAAGGAATGACAAGTATGAGGAAAAAAACAATTGGTGAGGTTTTACGTTTAGCTAGAACCAACCAAGGGTTGACTTTAGAAGAATTACACAAAAAAACAGAAATTCAGTTGGATATGTTGGAAGCGATGGAAGCTGATGATTTTGATCAACTTCCTAGTCCATTTTATACTCGTTCTTTTTTGAGAAAGTATGCGTGGGCAGTTGAGCTAGATGAGCGAATTGTCTTGGATGCTTATGATTCTGGGAGCATGATTACTTATGAAGAAGTAGATGTTGATGAAGACGAGTTGACAGGTAGGAGACGTTCAAGTAAGAAAAATAAGGCATCATTTTTACCTTTATTTTATTTTATACTCTTTGCATTATCGATTGTCATTTTTGTGACCTATTATGTTTGGAATTATCTCCAGACTCAACCTGAGCGTTCATCTGCGTCTAGTTATAGTGTAGTCCAAGCAACAAGCTCAACTAGTTCTGTAACTTCATCTTCAAGTAGTAGTTCATCAAGTAGCTCTTCGAATATGGAACCAGCTATAAGTGTATCAGGTGAAGGAAATCGAGTAGAAGTTGCTTATAAAACGAGCAAGGAAACTGCAAAATTACAATTATCAGTCTCAGATGCTAGAAGTTGGGTTAGTGTTTCAGAAAGTGAGCTTGAGGGTGGGGTGACCTTATCACCGGATAATAAAAGTGCGGAAACAAGCGTTTCAACTAAAAATCCTGTGACAATTACTTTAGGTGTTGTCAAAGGTGTTGCCTTAACAGTAGACAATCAGACTGTTGATTTATCGAAATTAACAGCTCAGACTGGAAAAATCGCTGTAACCTTTACTAAAAATTAAGGAAAAACGAATGAAAAAAGAACAAATTCCAAATATCTTAACAATAGGTCGAATTCTCTTTATACCTATTTTTATCTTTATTTTAACAGTAGGAAATTCGATAGAGAGTCATATGGTAGCAGCTATTATCTTTGCTATTGCCAGTATTACAGACTATTTAGATGGATATTTAGCTCGTAAATGGAATGTGGTTAGTAATTTTGGTAAATTTGCAGATCCTATGGCGGATAAGCTACTAGTTATGTCGGCTTTTATTATGCTGATTGAGTTAGGAATGGCTCCAGCTTGGATTGTTGCAGTGATTATCTGTCGTGAGTTGGCTGTGACAGGTTTAAGACTTTTATTAGTTGAAACTGGTGGAACAGTTTTAGCAGCAGCAATGCCTGGAAAAATTAAAACTTTTAGTCAGATGTTTGCCATTATTTTCTTGCTATTACATTGGACTTTGCTTGGTCAAGTTCTACTTTATGTAGCCTTGTTTTTCACTATCTACTCTGGCTATGATTATTTCAAGGGTAGTGCCTATGTATTTAAAGGGACATTTGGTTCGAAATGAAATCAGTAATTGATGTAAAAAATCTTTCTTTTCGCTATAAGGAAAGTCAGGAATATTACGATGTGAAGGATATTACGTTTCACGTGAAACGTGGAGAATGGCTTTCGATTGTAGGGCATAATGGTAGTGGTAAATCAACGACGGTTCGCTTAATTGATGGTTTACTGGAAGCAGAATCTGGAGAGATTGTAATTGATGGTCAACGATTGACTGAGGAAAATGTTTGGAATATACGTCGTCAAATCGGTATGGTTTTTCAAAATCCAGACAATCAATTTGTTGGAGCGACTGTTGAAGATGATGTTGCCTTTGGTTTGGAAAATCAGGGACTTTCTCGTCAAGAAATGAAAAAGAGAGTGGAAGAAGCTCTGGATTTGGTTGGCATGTTGGACTTTAAAAAGAGAGAGCCAGCGCGTCTATCAGGTGGCCAAAAGCAACGTGTGGCTATTGCAGGTGTTGTAGCCCTAAGACCAGCTATTTTAATCTTAGATGAGGCAACGAGTATGTTGGATCCTGAGGGGCGTAGAGAACTGATTGAGACAGTAAAAGGAATTCGAAAAGACTATGATATGACGGTCATTTCCATTACACATGATTTGGAAGAAGTCGCCATGAGTGATCGTGTATTGGTCATGAAAAAAGGGGAAATTGAATCAACTAGTAGCCCAAGAGAACTTTTCTCTCGAAATGATTTAGATCAAATTGGATTAGACGATCCTTTTTCCAATCAATTAAAACATTCTTTGAGCCAGAATGGCTATGATTTGCCTGAAAATTATTTGACAGAAAGTGAGCTAGAGGATAAACTATGGGAATTGCTCTAGAAAATGTGAGTTTTACGTATCAAGAAGGGACTCCCTTAGCTTCAACAGCTTTGTCGGATGTTTCCTTGACGATTGAAGATGGTTCTTATACGGCTTTAATTGGGCACACAGGTAGCGGCAAATCGACTATATTACAACTTTTAAATGGTTTATTGGTGCCAAGTCAAGGAAGTGTACGAGTTTTTGATACCTTAATCACCTCGACTTCTAAAAACAAAGATATTCGTCAAATTAGAAAACAGGTTGGCTTGGTATTTCAGTTTGCTGAAAATCAGATTTTTGAAGAAACGGTTTTGAAGGATGTTGCTTTTGGACCGCAAAATTTTGGAGTTTCTGAAGAAGATGCGGAGCAGATTGCGCGTGAGAAACTGGCTCTGGTTGGAATTGATGAATCACTTTTTGATCGTAGTCCGTTTGAGCTATCAGGTGGACAAATGAGACGTGTCGCCATTGCAGGCATACTTGCCATGGAACCAGCTATATTAGTCTTAGATGAACCCACAGCAGGCCTAGATCCCCTGGGAAGAAAAGAGCTGATGAATTTGTTCAAAAAACTCCACCAGTCAGGGATGACCATTGTCTTGGTAACGCATTTGATGGATGATGTTGCTGAATATGCGAACCAGGTATATGTGATGGAAAAGGGACGTTTAGTTAAGTTTGGTAAACCTAGTGATGTCTTTCAAGATGTTGTTTTTATGGAAGAAGTTCAGTTGGGAGTACCTAAAATTACAGCTTTTTGTAAACGATTGGCTGATAGAGGCGTGTCATTTAAACGATTACCGATTAAGATAGAGGAGTTCAAGGAGTCGCTAAATGGATAGTATGATTTTGGGGCGTTATATCCCAGGGGATTCGATAGTTCACCGATTGGATCCACGCAGCAAATTACTGGCTATGATGCTACTGATTTTGATCGTTTTTTGGGCTAATAATCCCTTGACGAATCTGATTCTTTTTATAGCGACAGGGATCTTTATTGCCTTGTCAGGAGTATCTCTTTCATTTTTTATTCAGGGCTTGAAGTCTATGTTTTTCTTGATTGCCTTCACAACTATTTTTCAACTGTTTTTCATTTCTAATGGGAATGTTTTATTTGAGTTTTCGTTTGTGAGAATCACGGATTATGCTTTGCAACAAGCTGGAATTATCTTTTGTCGCTTTGTATTGATTATTTTCTTTTCTACTTTGTTAACCTTAACGACCATGCCCTTAAGTTTGGCATCAGCTGTCGAAGCTCTATTAGCACTTTTAAAGAGTATGAAAGTTCCAGTTCATGAAATTGGATTGATGCTGTCTATGAGTTTGCGTTTTGTCCCAACCTTGATGGATGATACGACGCGGATTATGAATGCACAGAAAGCGCGTGGAGTGGATTTTGGAGAAGGAAGTATTGTTCAAAAGGTGAAGGCTATGATTCCCATTTTGATTCCTCTTTTTGCGACAAGTTTAAAACGTGCGGATTCCTTGGCTATCGCAATGGAAGCGCGTGGTTATCAGGGTGGAAAAGGCAGAAGTCAATATCGACAATTGAAATGGACTCGAAAGGATACGCTGACCATTCTTGTTATTATCATACTTGGTTGTTGCTTATTTTTCTTAAAATCTTAGTAGCTTTCAGGAATTGATAAAAAGTTACTGTAACAGTTTTTGATATAAAGGTAGGGATATGAACCGTTTTAAAAAATCAAAATATGTCATTATTGTTTTTGTCACTGTTCTGCTTGTGTCAGCTCTCTTAGCGACGACTTATTCAAGTACAATTGTGACAAGATTAGGAGATGGAATCTCAGTGGTTGATAGGGTTGTGCAAAAACCTTTTCAGTGGTTTGATTCTGTCAAATCAGATTTGGCTCATTTGACACGCACTTATAATGAAAATGAAAGTTTGAAGAAACAGATTTACCAATTAGAAGTTAAATCAAATGAGGCGGAAAGTTTAAAGATGGAAAATGAACAACTGCGCCAATTGCTTGATATGAAGTCCAAATTGCAAGCTACAAAGACTTTGGCAGCAGATGTTATTATGCGATCTCCGGTATCTTGGAAGCAGGAGTTGACCTTAGATGCAGGCAAATCAAAAGGGGCTTCTGAGAATATGTTAGCAATTGCAAATGGTGGCTTGATTGGGAGTGTCTCAAAAGTAGAGGAGAACTCTACCATGGTCAACCTTCTGACAAATACGGAAAATGCTGATAAGATTTCTGTTAAAATTCAACATGGTTCTACTACAATTTATGGAATTATTGTTGGCTATGACAAGGAAAATGAAGTTCTAAAAATTAGTCAATTAAATAGTAGTAGCGATATTAGTGCAGGAGATAAGGTGACCACTGGTGGATTAGGAAACTTTAACGTTGCTGATATTCCTGTTGGTGAAGTGGTTGCCACAACGCATAGTACGGACTATTTGACACGAGAAGTAACTGTTAAATTGAGTGCAGATACTCATAATGTGAATGTGATAGAATTAGTGGGGAATTCATAATGAGACAGTTGAAGCGGGTTGGAGTATTTTTATTGCTTCCTTTCTTTGTTCTAATTGATGCCCATATTAGTCAGCTTCTGGGCTCGTTTTTTCCCCACGTGCAGTTGGCTAGTCATTTTCTATTTTTGTTTCTCTTATTTGAGACGATTGAAGTATCAGAGTACTTCTACTTAGCTTATTGTTTTGTAGTGGGTTTGGTCTATGACATCTACTTTTTCCACTTGATAGGGATTGCGACTTTGTTATTCGTCTTATTGGGGGCATTTCTCCATAAATTTAATAGCGTTATTTTATTGAATCGTTGGACGAGAATGTTGGCAATTATTGTCATGACTTTTCTATTTGAGATGGGAGCTTATATACTTGCAATAGTGGTAGGTTTAACTGTGGATAGTATGTCTTTATTTATAGTCTATAGTTTAGTACCATCAATGATTTTGAACCTTATGTGGATGATTATCTTTCAGTTTATTTTTGAAAAATTTTATCTATAAGAAAGAAATAAAAATGTAACAAAGGCGTAATATTCATTAGGCCTTTTTTTGGTATACTAGTAATGTCTTTAAAAGAAGGAGTATCTACGTAATATGAAGAAAAAAATCTTAGCGTCACTTTTATTAAGTACAGTAATGGTTTCTCAAGTAGCTGTTTTAACAACTGCGCATGCAGAAACTACTGATGACAAAATTGCTGCTCAAGATAATAAAATTAGTAACTTAACAGCACAACAACAAGAAGCACAAAAACAAGTTGATCAAGTTCAGGAGCAAGTATCTGCTATTCAAACAGAGCAATCAAACTTGCAATCTGAAAATGATAGACTACAAGCAGAATCTAAAAAGCTTGAGGGTGAAATTACAGAACTTTCTAAGAATATTGTATCTCGCAATGATTCATTACAAAAACAAGCTCGTAGTGCTCAAACAAATGGAGCTGCAACAAATTACATCAATACAATTGTAAACTCAAAATCAATTACAGAAGCTATTTCACGTGTTGCTGCAATGAGTGAAATCGTATCTGCAAACAACAAGATGTTGGAACAACAAAAAGCAGATAAAAAAGCTATTTCTGAAAAACAAGTAGCAAACAATGATGCAATTAATACAGTTATTGCAAATCAGCAAAAACTAGCTGATGATGCTCAATCATTAACTACAAAACAAGCTGAGTTGAAAGCTGCAGAATTGAATCTTGCTGCTGAAAAGGCTACTGCAGAGGATGAAAAAGCAAGTTTACTTGAGAAAAAAGCTGCAGCAGAAGCAGAAGCTAAAGCTGCAGCAGAAGCAGAAGCAGCTTATAAAGCTAAACAAGCAAGTCAACAACAAACAGTAGTTGCTTCTGGAAATACAACTTTTACAGCACAAGTTCAAGCACTATCTACTATTTCTTCATCAAGTTCATCTGAGTCAAGTTCGTCTGAATCATCTTCAAGCAGTGCTTCAACAGAATCAACAAGCTACACTCCTGCTCCAGTGACACATCGTCCAACATATAGTACAAATGCTTCAAGTTATCCAACTGGTGAGTGTACATGGGGAGCTAAAACATTGGCGCCTTGGGCTGGAGATTACTGGGGTAATGGAGCACAGTGGGCTACAAGTGCAGCTGCAGCAGGATTCCGTACAGGATCTACACCTCAAGTTGGTGCCATTGCATGTTGGAATGATGGTGGATATGGACACGTAGCCGTGGTTACAGCTGTTTCATCATCAACAAGTATCCAAGTATCTGAATCAAACTATGGTGGAAACCGTACAATCGGAAATAAACGTGGATGGTTCAATCCTACTACGACTTCAGAAGGTTTTGTAACATATATCTATCCAAACTAATGAATAAAACGAAGAGGCTCGATTTGAGTCTCTTTTATGATTCATATAGTTACCTTACTTTAAAAATCTGCTAAAATCACTTGAAAATATTGAAAAAGTATGGTAAAATGAAACTTGTCGTGTGAACGATAATACTCATTCTTGATGAATTGTGAAACAGTTGCCTTTGGGTCGTTTTGCGAGTTGAAGTCAAGAAGAGGAAAAAAACAAAAAGGAGAAATACTCATGGCAGTAATTTCAATGAAACAACTTCTTGAGGCTGGTGTACACTTTGGTCACCAAACTCGTCGCTGGAACCCTAAGATGGCTAAGTACATCTTCACTGAGCGTAACGGAATCCACGTTATCGACTTGCAACAAACTGTAAAATACGCTGACCAAGCTTACGATTTCATGCGTGATGCAGCAGCTAACGATGCAGTTGTATTGTTTGTTGGTACTAAGAAACAAGCAGCTGATGCAGTTGCTGAAGAAGCAGTACGTTCAGGTCAATACTTCATCAACCACCGTTGGTTGGGTGGAACTCTTACAAACTGGGGAACAATCCAAAAACGTATCGCTCGTTTGAAAGAAATCAAACGTATGGAAGAAGATGGAACTTTCGAAGTTCTTCCTAAGAAAGAAGTTGCACTTCTTAACAAACAACGTGCACGTCTTGAAAAATTCTTGGGTGGTATCGAAGATATGCCTCGTATCCCAGATGTGATGTACGTAGTTGACCCACATAAAGAGCAAATCGCTGTTAAAGAAGCTAAAAAATTGGGAATCCCAGTTGTAGCGATGGTTGACACAAATACTGATCCAGATGATATCGATGTAATCATCCCAGCTAACGATGATGCTATCCGCGCTGTTAAATTGATCACAGCTAAATTGGCTGACGCTATCATCGAAGGACGTCAAGGTGAAGATGCAGCAGCAGTTGAAGCAGAATTTGCAGCTTCAGAAGCTCAAGCAGATTCAATCGAAGAAATCGTTGAAGTTGTAGAAGGCGACAACGCTTAATTCATATAAATAGTAATTACCTAGGAGGGCGGGGCTTAGCCCGGCTCTCCTATTTTTAAAAAATATAGGAGAATCAAAATGGCAGAAATTACAGCTAAACTTGTAAAAGAGTTGCGTGAAAAATCTGGTGCCGGAGTTATGGACGCTAAAAAAGCGCTTGTAGAAACAGACGGTGACATCGAAAAAGCGATTGAATTGCTTCGTGAAAAAGGTATGGCTAAGGCAGCTAAGAAGGCTGACCGTGTTGCTGCAGAAGGTTTGACTGGTGTTTATGTTAACGGTAATGTTGCAGCAGTTATTGAAGTAAATGCTGAAACTGACTTCGTTGCGAAAAACGCTCAATTCGTTGAATTGGTAAATACTACAGCTAAAGTTATTGCCGAAGGAAAACCTGCTAACAATGAGGAAGCTCTTGCTTTGACAATGCCTTCAGGTGAAACTCTTGAAGCTGCATACGTATCTGCAACAGCAACTATCGGAGAAAAAATCTCATTCCGTCGCTTTGCATTGATTGAAAAAACAGATGCACAACACTTTGGAGCTTACCAACACAACGGTGGACGTATCGGTGTTATTTCAGTTGTTGAAGGTGGAGACGAAGCTCTTGCTAAACAATTGTCAATGCACATTGCAGCGATGAAACCAACAGTTCTTTCTTACAAAGAATTGGATGAGCAATTCGTTAAAGATGAGTTGGCACAATTGAACCACGTTATCGACCAAGATAACGAAAGCCGTGCAATGGTTAACAAACCAGCTCTTCCACACTTGAAGTATGGATCAAAATCTCAATTGACTGATGAAGTGATTGCTCAAGCTGAAGCTGACATCAAAGCTGAGTTGGCTGCAGAAGGCAAACCAGAAAAAATCTGGGACAAAATTATCCCAGGTAAAATGGATCGCTTCATGCTTGACAACACTAAAGTTGACCAAGCTTACACACTTCTTGCACAAGTATACATCATGGATGACAGCAAGACAGTTGAAGCATACCTTGAATCAGTTAACGCTTCAGTAGTTGAGTTCGCTCGCTTTGAAGTTGGTGAAGGTATCGAGAAAGCTGCAAACGACTTTGAAGCTGAAGTTGCAGCTACAATGGCAGCAGCCTTGAATAACTAATAATAAAAAGGAAGCCAAATTGCTTCCTTTTTTCTATGCAGTCGATCTTTATAGGGAGATGTTCCTATTTTTAAGGTATAAATAAAAAGCCCTATAATAAGGGCTAAGTGTATTTAGGAGACTACACTTCAAATTCATAGAGTGCTGTAGAGAGATAACGTTCACCGTTATCTGGTGCTAGAGCAAGAACTTTTTTACCTGTACCTAATTTCTTGGCAACCTCGATGGCTCCGTAGATAGCTGCAGCTGAAGAAATACCAACAAGGAATCCTTCTTTTCCACCAATCTCACGGCCGAGTGCTAGTGCATCGTCTGATGTTACACGAACAATACCATCATAGGCATTTGTATCAAGTGTATCAGGAATAAATCCAGCTGAGATACCTTGAATTTTGTGAGGGCCAGGTTTTTCACCAGATAGAATAGCAGATTCATCTGCCTCTACTGCATAAACTTGAATACCTGAATTTGCTGTTTTGAGTGCATGAGAAACACCAGAAATTGTTCCACCGGTACCAACTCCAGCAACAAAGGCATCTAATCCATCTTTACCGAAAGCAGCTAGTATCTCAGCTCCTGTTGTTCTTTCGTGTACTTCTGGATTAGCTGGGTTGTCAAATTGAAGAGGAAGGAAACCATCACGTTCAGCAGCGATTTCTTGGGCCTTAGCAATAGCACCTTTCATTCCTTCGCTACCAGGAGTTAGGACGAGTTCAGCACCATAAGCTTGGATAATTTTACGTCGTTCTACACTCATCGTTTCAGGCATAACGATGACAACTTTGTACCCTTTAGCAGCACCTACCCATGAAAGCCCAATACCAGTGTTTCCACTTGTTGCTTCAACAATAGTAGAACCTGGCTTCAGAATACCGTCTTGTTCAGCTTTTTCAATCATGCTAAGAGCAATACGGTCTTTTACAGAAGAACCAGGGTTAAATGCTTCAAGTTTTACATAGACATCTGCAGCACCTTCTGGCACAATATTGTTGAGTTTAACAATCGGAGTTTGACCGATTAATTCAGTAATGTTGTTATAAATAGACATATGAATACCTCTTTGTATAAGATATTTCTAGTATAACGCTATCTATACCATTTGTAAAATATAGAAATCCTATCGAAGCGATAGGATTTTTTTATATCATAGGTCTAAGCCATTAATTTTTAAGCGATTGTGATAGGCTAATTCTAGTAAATATGTATAAAGTGGAACGATATCTGTTTTCTTAGGGAATTCAAATTTGTGAACACTAAAATGTTCATTATGTGCTTTTAGAAAGATATTTTCTAAATAAGTAATAGTAATTTCACTATCATCTATACCTGCTCCTGCAGTTTCCATTTCAACATTAACAATATTCATCAAAAAAATTGATTTAACGGACATCTTACGACCAGTAGCGCCTTGTTTATCTGTAAAGATAATACGGATATTTGTAAATATAATTGAGTCACGAATCAGTTTATATCCACTTTGAATTTCTTCATTTTCTAGTAGATATTGTCCATATTCTTTGATAAGAGTTTCTTTGTTTTGCTCACTAAAGTTACCAGCGAGTCCTTGAATGAATTTTCCAAATGCCATCTTTTTCTCCTTTATTTACACTAAGTTTACAGGAACTTCAACTTCACGTAAACCTTGATCAGTTAAAGTAACTTTTCCATTAAAAAACTCCACCAGTGCAGCTTTAATATTATCTTTTTCTTCTTTATCAACATAAATCATCGTATCGACTTGATCTGTAAAGTTTGTATCCAGTTCCATGAGATTATGTTCCTTAAGGAAGTTACTGTACTCTTGGTACTGAGCGTAAGACATTTGAATAGCAATGCCCACCTGTTCCTTTATTTCAATGACGCCAATTTCTTTGACAGCTAGGGCAACACTGCCTGCGTAAGCACGAATCAATCCTCCAGCGCCTAGTTTAATACCACCAAAGTAGCGTGTCACTACCACACAGACATTGGTGAGGTTGTGATTTTCTAGTACCCCTAGCATGGGAACGCCAGCAGTACCACTGGGCTCACCATCATCACTTGTCCGTTTGATTTCACTACGTTCTCCAATAATAAAGGCAGAGCAGTTATGCGTCGCTTTGTAGTGTTCTTTTTTGATGGTGGTAATGAAGTCACGAGCCTCTTCTTCGCTATAAACACGCTTGGCATGACAGATAAAGCGGGATTTTTTGATTTCTTCTTGGACTTGACCGTCCTCTTTAATTGTTCTAAATTCCATGATTTAATTGTACTAAAAAATCATCTAAAGCGCTAGGTTTTTACGAATAAAGAAGTATGAAAGTAAATCCAAATTATCTCGGTCGGTTGTTTACTGAGAATGAATTAACAGAAGAGGAACGTCAGTTGGCGGAGAAATTTCCAGCAATGAGAAAGGAGAAGGGGAAACTTTTCTGTCAACGTTGTAATAGTATTATTCCAGAGGAATGGTATTTGCCCATCGGTGCTTATTATTGTCGAGAGTGCTTGCTGATTAAGCGAGTCAGGAGTGATCAAGCTTTATACTATTTTCCACAGGAGGATTTTCCGAAGCAAGATGTTCTTAAATGGCGTGGTCAATTAACTCCTTTTCAAGAGAAGGTGTCAGAGGGACTGATTCGAGCGGTAGACAAGCAGGAGCCAACCTTGGTACATGCGGTGACAGGAGCTGGAAAGACAGAAATGATTTACCAAGTTGTAGCCAAAGTGATTGATGAAGGTGGTGCAGTTTGTTTGGCCAGTCCCAGAATCGATGTGTGTTTGGAGCTGTATAAGCGACTGCAAGATGATTTTGCTTGCGAGATAGCTTTACTACACGGAGAATCAGAACCATATTTTCGAACACCACTAGTTGTTGCAACGACTCATCAGTTATTGAAGTTTTATCAAGCTTTTGATTTGCTGATAGTGGATGAAGTAGATGCCTTTCCTTATGTTGACAATCCCACGCTTTACCATGCTGTCAATAATTGTGTAAAGGAGAATGGCTTGAGAATCTTTTTAACAGCGACTTCGACCGATGAGTTAGATAGGAAGGTCCGTTTAGGAGAACTAAAAAGGTTGAGCTTACCAAGACGATTTCATGGAAATCCGTTGATCATTCCTAAACCTGTTTGGTTGTCGGATTTTAATCACTATTTGGATAAGAGGCGTTTGTCACCAAAGTTAAAGTCTTATATTGAGAAGCAGAGAAAGACAGCTTATCCGTTACTCATTTTTGCATCAGAAATTAAGAAAGGGGAACAGTTAAAAGAAATCCTACAAGAGCAATTTCCAAATGAAAAAATTGGCTTTGTATCTTCTATCACAGAAAATCGATTAGAGCAGGTACAAGCTTTTCGAGATGGAGAACTGACAATACTGATCAGTACGACGATATTGGAGCGTGGAGTTACCTTCCCTTGTGTGGACGTTTTCGTCGTAGAGGCCAATCATCGTCTGTTTACCAAGTCTAGTTTGATTCAGATTGGTGGACGAGTTGGGCGAAGCATGGATAGACCGACAGGAGATTTGCTTTTCTTTCATGATGGGTTAAATGCTTCAATCAAGAAGGCAATTAAGGAAATTCAGCAGATGAATACGGAGGCGGGTCTATGAAGTGCTTGTTATGTGGGCAGACTATGAAGGCTGTTTTAACTTTTAGTAGCCTCTTGCTGTTGAGGAATGATGACTCCTATCTTTGTTCAGACTGTGATTCTACTTTTGAGAGAATTGGAGAAGAGTATTGTCCAAGCTGTATGAAAATAGGTTTGTCAACAAAGTGTCAAGATTGTCAATTTTGGTGTAAAGAAGGAGTTGAGGTCAGTCATAGAGCGATTTTTACTTACAATCAAGCTATGAAGGATTTTTTTAGTCGGTATAAGTTTGATGGGGACTTTCTTTTAAGAAAAGTGGTCGCTTCATTTTTAAGTGAGGAGTTGAAAAAGTACAAAGAGTACCAATTTGTCGTCATTCCCCTAAGTCCCGAAAGATTGCTTGAGAGGGGATTTAACCAGGTTGAAGGTTTAGTTGAAGCAGCAGGGTTCTCTTTTCAAGACTTACTAGAGAAGAGAGAAGAGCGGGCCAGTTCTTCTAAAAATCGTTCAGAACGCTTGGCAACAGAACTTCCTTTCTTTATTAAAAGTGGAATCACTATTCCTAAAAAAATCCTACTTATAGATGATATCTATACTACTGGAACAACTATAAATCGTGTGAAGAAACTGCTGGAAGAATCAGGTGCTGAGGATGTAAAAACATTTTCCCTTGTAAGATGAGGAAAAAATTTGCAAAACTAAAATGAAAGCGTTATAATGAAATCAGAAAAACAAAAATGTTTAGAAAGAAGGTACTCATATGATTAAATATAGTATCCGTGGTGAAAACCTAGAAGTAACAGAAGCAATTCGTGATTATGTAGTTTCTAAACTCGAAAAGATCGAAAAGTATTTTCAAGCTGAACAAGAGTTGGATGCTCGAGTTAACTTGAAGGTGTATCGTGAAAAAACTGCTAAAGTGGAAGTAACGATTCCGCTTGGCTCAATTACTCTTCGTGCAGAAGATGTGTCTCAAGATATGTATGGTTCAATTGACCTTGTAACTGATAAAATTGAACGTCAGATTCGTAAAAATAAAACAAAAATCGAGCGTAAAAATAAAAATAAGGTAGCAACTAGTCAATTATTTACAGATGCTTTGGTGGAAGATACAAATGTTGTCCAATCTAGAGTTGTTCGTTCAAAACAAATTGATTTAAAACCAATGGATTTGGAAGAAGCTATTCTACAGATGGATTTGTTGGGACATGATTTCTTTATCTATGTGGATGTTGAAGATCAAACAACTAATGTGATTTATCGTCGTGAGGATGGAGAAATTGGTCTGTTAGAAGTTAAAGAATCTTAATTTCAATATGTGTAAAGGAAGGTTTACTGATTTGTAAACCTCCTTTTTCTTATAATTGATAGAATTACTGATTACACTTTTAAAAAGTCGCTTTTTGGTGGTTATTATGGTATAATGGGTGCCAAGAGGTTTGGAATGAAAAAATTTTATGTAAGTCCTATTTTCCCCTTAATATTAGGAATAGTGGCGTTCGGGGTGCTATCTGTGCAACTTGTTTTTGTAAGGAATACACTGGTAACGCTATTTCTTTTGCTACTTATTTTGGGTTCATATATTTTATTATTCATTCATCAAAGAGAGTACTACTCAAGGAGTGAAGTAGAACAAATTCAGTATGTAAACCACCAAGCTGAAGATAGTTTGACAACCTTGTTAGAACAGATGCCTGTCGGAGTTATTAAATTAGACTTGTCGTCAGGTGAGGTTGAATGGTTTAATCCTTATGCTGAATTGATCTTAACTAATGAAGTTGGCGAGATTGATGTGGCATTAATTCAAACAATTATCAAGGCATCGGTAGGAAATCCAGGTTCTTATGCTACCTTGGGTGAGACCCGCTATTCGGTTCATATGGACAAGGTATCTGGAGTTCTGTACTTCTTTGATGTGTCTGGAGAATACGAAGCGACTGTTGAGTTAGTAACGAGTCGACCTGTGATTGGGATCGTTTCCGTTGACAACTATGATGATTTAGAAGATGAAACATCGGAGTCTGATATCAGTCATATCAATAGTTTTGTAGCCAATTTTGTTTCAGAATTTGCTGGGAAGCATGCCATGTTCTCCCGTCGAGTGAGTATGGACCGTTTTTATTTATTTACGGACTACACGGTGCTTGAGGGATTGATGAATGATAAATTTTCTGTTATCGATGCTTTCAGAGAAGAGTCGAAACAGAGACAGTTGCCTTTGACCTTAAGTATGGGATTTTCTTATGGTGATGGAAATCATGATGAAATAGGGAAAGTTGCTTTGCTCAACTTGAACTTGGCTGAAGTGCGTGGTGGCGACCAGGTGGTTGTCAAGGAGAATGACGAAACTAAAAATCCAGTTTATTTTGGTGGTGGGTCTGCTGCCTCAATCAAACGTACACGGACTCGTACGCGTGCTATGATGACGGCTATTTCAGATAAGATTCGTAGTGTGGATCAGGTTTTTGTAGTTGGTCACAAAAATCTGGATATGGATGCTTTGGGCTCTGCTGTAGGTATGCAGTTATTTGCCAGCAATGTGACTGAAAATAGCTATGCTATTTATGACGCAGAACAAATGTCACCAGATATTGAACGAGCTGTTTCATTCTTAGAAAAAGAAGGAGTTACGAAGTTGTTGTCTGTTAAGGATGCAATGGGGATGGTGACCAATCGTTCTTTGTTGATTCTTGTAGACCATTCAAAGACAGCTTTAACTTTATCAAAAGATTTTTATGATTTATTTACCCAAACCATCGTCATTGACCACCATAGAAGGGATCAGGATTTCCCAGATAATGCAGTCATTACTTATATTGAAAGTGGTGCAAGTAGTGCTAGTGAGTTGGTAACGGAATTGCTACAGTTCCAAAATTCTAAGAAAAATCGTTTGAGTCGTATGCAAGCAAGCGTCTTGATGGCTGGTATGATGTTGGATACTAAAAATTTCACCTCACGAGTGACTAGTCGGACATTTGATGTTGCTAGCTATCTCAGAACGAGAGGAAGTGATAGTATTGCCATCCAAGAAATCGCTGCGACAGATTTTGAAGAATATCGTGAGGTCAATGAACTGATTTTACAAGGGCGTAAATTAGGTTCAGATGTATTGATAGCAGAGGCTCAGGACTCGAAATGCTATGATACAGTTGTTATTAGTAAGGCAGCAGATGCCATGTTAGCTATGTCAGGTATTGAAGCGAGTTTTGTTCTTGCGAAGAATACACAAGGATTTATCTCTATCTCAGCTCGCAGTCGTAGTAAACTGAATGTACAACGGATTATGGAAGAGCTGGGGGGTGGAGGCCACTTTAATTTAGCTGCAGCTCAAATTAAAGATGTAACCTTGTCAGAAGCAGGTGAAAAACTGACAGAAATTGTATTAAATGAAATAAAGGAAAAGGAGAAAGAAGAATGAAAGTAATCTTTTTAGCAGATGTCAAAGGAAAAGGTAAAAAAGGCGAAATTAAGGAAGTACCAACAGGATATGCGCAAAACTTTCTTATCAAAAAAAATCTAGCCAAAGAAGCAACTGCTCAAGCTGTAGGTGAACTTCGTGGTAAACAAAAATCCGAAGAGAAAGCTCACGCTGAGATGATTGCAGAAGCAAAAGCAATTAAGGCACAACTTGAGGCAGAAGAAACTGTTGTAGAATTTGTTGAAAAAGTTGGTCCAGATGGTCGTACCTTTGGTTCTATTACCAATAAGAAGATTGCAGAAGAATTGCAAAAGCAATTTGGAATTAAGATTGATAAACGTCATATTCAAGTACAAGCTCCTATTCGAGCAGTTGGTTTGATTGATGTACCAGTGAAAATCTATCAAGATATCACAAGTGTAATCAATCTTCGTGTGAAAGAAGGGTAAATTTACACCTTCTTGACAAGATTGTAAAAGGAAGGGAAGTCTGATGGCAGAAGTAGAAGAGTTACGAGTACAACCTCAAGATATCTTAGCTGAGCAATCCGTTTTGGGAGCTATCTTTATTGACGAGAGTAAGCTTGTTTTTGTGCGAGAATATATTGAGTCTCGGGACTTTTTTAAGTATGCCCATCGATTGATTTTCCAAGCCATGGTTGATTTATCCGACCGTGGCGATGCTATAGACGCAACAACGGTTCGTACCATTCTTGATAATCAAGGTGATTTGCAGAATATTGGTGGCCTGTCTTACTTGGTTGAGATTGTCAATTCTGTGCCAACTTCTGCTAATGCGGAGTATTATGCTAAGATTGTTGCAGAGAAGGCCATGCTACGTCGATTAATCGCCAAGTTGACAGAGTCTGTCAATCAAGCTTACGAGGCTTCGCAACCAGCTGATGAAATCATTGCTCAGGCAGAAAAAGGCCTGATTGATGTCAGTGAAAATGCAAATCGAAGTGGATTTAAGAACATTCGAGATGTGTTGAATATCAACTTTGGAAATCTGGAAGCTCGCTCGCAACAAACGACCGATATTACAGGTATTGCGACAGGTTATCGTGACTTGGATCATATGACGACTGGACTTCATGAGGAGGAGTTGATTATCCTAGCAGCCCGTCCGGCGGTTGGTAAGACGGCCTTTGCCTTGAATATTGCTCAGAATATTGGGACTAAATTGGATAAAACAGTTGCTATTTTTTCACTCGAAATGGGTGCGGAAAGTCTAGTGGACCGTATGTTAGCGGCAGAAGGTTTGGTAGAATCGCATTCTATCCGTACGGGTCAATTGACTGATGAGGAGTGGCAAAAATATACCATTGCTCAAGGGAACCTAGCCAACGCGAGTATCTATATCGATGATACACCAGGGATTCGGATTACAGAGATTCGTTCTCGTTCTCGTAAACTGGCTCAAGAAACTGGAAATCTTGGTTTGATTTTAATAGACTATTTGCAGCTTATCACGGGAACTGGTCGGGAAAATCGTCAACAAGAGGTTTCAGAAATTTCACGTCAGTTGAAAATTTTAGCTAAGGAACTGAAGGTTCCAGTAATCGCTCTAAGTCAGCTTTCTCGTGGTGTAGAACAACGTCAGGATAAGAGACCGGTCTTGTCTGATATTCGTGAATCTGGGTCTATTGAGCAGGACGCTGATATTGTAGCCTTTCTTTATCGCGACGATTACTATGAGCGTGGTGGTGAAGAAGAGGAAGGCATACCGAATAATAAGGTAGAAGTTATTATCGAGAAAAACCGTAGTGGAGCTCGTGGAACGGTGGAATTAATTTTCCAAAAAGAATACAATAAATTTTCAAGTATCTCAAAGAGGGAGGCATAAGATGTCAGATGCATTTACAGATGTAGCCAAGATGAAAAAAATAAAAGAAGAAATCAAGGCACATGAGGGACAAGTCGTAGAAATGACTTTGGAGAATGGTCGTAAGCGCCAAAAAAATAGATTGGGTAAGCTAATTGAGGTTTATCCATCCCTATTTATCGTTGAATTTGGGAACGTTGAAGGAGATAAACAAGCTAATGTTTACGTTGAATCCTTTACTTACTCAGATATCCTTACAGAAAAGAATTTGATTCATTATCTTGACTAAAGTGAGAAATTTTCTCACTTTTTCTTTTTTTCTCCGAATAATTTAAGTGAAGGCAATCTTCGATTTATACTCTTCGAAAATCAAATTCAAACCACGTCAGCTTCGCCTTGCCATACTCAAGTATAGCCTGCGCCTAGCTTCCTAGTTTGATCTTTAATTTTCATTGAGTACTATATTATTTTCAAGGAGGAAGAATGAAAATTTCACCATTTACAGTAACAGAGACAGGGTTTTCTTTTAGAAAATCAGTTAAAAAGGTTGTTCCTTTTTTAGTAGTAGGATTGATGTTAGCAGCGGGTAATAGTGTATCTGCCTATTCGGGAGGAAGTGGCTCGATTGCACGTGGGGATGATTATCCTGTTTATTATAAAAATGGGAGCCAGGAGATTGATAAATGGCGGATGTATTCTCGTCAGTGTACTTCTTTTGCAGCCTTTCGTTTGAGTAATGTCAATGGTTTTGAGATTCCAGGAGCCTATGGAAATGCGAATGAATGGGGCTATCGTGCTCGTCGTGAAGGGTATCGTGTAGATAATAGGCCAGCGATTGGCTCTATTGCTTGGTCTACTGCAGGAATTTATGGTCATGTTGCTTGGGTGTCAAATGTAATTGGAGATGAGATTGAGATTGAAGAATACAACTATGGAATAAGGGAATCTTACAATAAGCGCGTCGTGAAGGCCAATACCATGACTGGCTTTATTCATTTTAAAGATTTAGCTGGTGGCAGTGTTGGGAATAGTCAATCCTCAGTTTCAACAGGAGGAACACATTTTTTCAAGTTTAAGGCTGCTATCAAAAATCAGCCTCTAGCTAGCGCAACTGCGATTGATTACTATTATCCTGGTGAGAATGTTCATTATGATCAAATTCTCGAAAAAGATGGATACAAGTGGTTGAGTTATACGGCTTATAATGGAAGCCGTCGCTATATCCAGCTAGAGGGAGTGACTTCTTCACAGAATTCTCATAATCAATCAGGAAATAGCTCTAGCTATGGATCCAATAGTAGTTCAACTGTCGGTTGGAAGAAAATAAATGGTAGTTGGTATCATTTCAAATCAAATGGCTCTAAATCAACAGGTTGGTTGAAGGATGGGTCTAGTTGGTATTATTTGAAATCATCTGGTGAAATGCAGACAGGATGGTTAAAGGAAAATGGGGTTTGGTATTATCTGGATAGTTCAGGGGCAATGAAAACCGGCTGGTATCAAGTCTCTGGTAAATGGTATTATTCTTACTCTTCAGGAGCCTTAGCTGTCAATACGACGGTGGATGGCTATAGAGTAAATAGTGATGGAGAACGAGTATAGAAAATTGGAGTAGGAAAATTTCCTACTCTTTTCTGTAAGCAGTTTCCTTGACATTTTTTTTGTTTTGCGCTATCATATGTCCATATAATATATGGGAGTCTGTGTACAGTCTGAGAGGAAGTGTTAAACTTCGACCGCACCTGATCTGGGTAATGCCAGCGTAGGGAACGATACTTAGTCTAATCTTGACCTTTTCCATATATGGTAAAGGTTTTTCTTTTTGTCAAAGGAAAACGAGAAGAGGAGGTTCTTATGAAAGCAAGCATTGCCTTGCAAGTTTTACCCCTATCACAGGGAATTGATCGGATTGCTGTTATTGATCAGGTCATTGCTTATCTGCAAGCTCAAGAAGTGACCATGGTAGTGACACCATTTGAAACAGTCTTGGAAGGGGAGTTTGATGAGCTTATGCGCATTCTCAAAGAAGCGCTAGAAGTGGCAGGACAA
The DNA here is from genome assembly GCF_024295435.1 of Streptococcus sp. CF7_Ac1-8. GTDB lineage: Bacteria > Bacillota > Bacilli > Lactobacillales > Streptococcaceae > Streptococcus > Streptococcus mitis_AP. The sequence continues at coordinate 53,937 of NZ_JANCPI010000008.1, forward strand.
AAGGCAGATAATGTCTTTGCCAATGTCAAAATAAATGTAGGAGAGATTTTAAGTATTGATGAGAAACTTGAAAAGTATACTGAGACGACACATTAGTCTATTGGGCTTTATGGGGGTCTTGTCAATCTGGCAGTTAGCAGGTTTTCTTAAACTTCTCCCCAAGTTTATCCTGCCGACACCTCTTGAAATTCTCCAGTCCTTTGTTCGTGATAGAGAATTTCTCTGGCACCATAGCTGGGCAACCTTGAGAGTGGCTTTATTGGGGCTGATTTTGGGAGTCTTGATTGCCTGTCTCATGGCTGTGCTTATGGACAGTTTGACTTGGCTCAATGACCTGATTTACCCTATGATGGTGGTTGTTCAGACTATCCCGACTATTGCTATAGCCCCTATTCTGGTCTTGTGGCTCGGTTATGGGATTTTGCCCAAGATTGTCTTGATTATCTTGACGACAACTTTTCCTATCATCGTCAGTATTTTGGACGGTTTTAGGCATTGTGATAAGGATATGCTGACCTTGTTTAGTCTGATGCAGGCCAAACCTTGGCAAATCCTGTGGCATTTTAAAATCCCAGTCAGCCTGCCTTACTTTTATGCAGGTCTGAGGGTCAGTGTCTCCTACGCCTTCATCACAACAGTGGTATCTGAGTGGTTGGGAGGCTTTGAAGGACTAGGTGTCTACATGATTCAGTCCAAGAAACTGTTTCAGTATGATACCATGTTTGCTATTATTATTCTGGTATCGATTATCAGCCTTCTGGGTATGAAGTTGGTCGATATCAGCGAGAAATATGTTATTAAATGGAAACGTTCGTAGAAGTAGAATGTTTCAAAAAAGAAAAGAGGAAATCAAAATGAAAAAAACATGGAAAGTGTTTTTAACGCTTGTAACGACTTTTGTAGCTGTCGTACTTGTGGCTTGTGGCCAAGGAACTGCTTCTAAGGACAACAAAGAAGCAGAACTCAAGAAAATTGACTTTATCCTAGACTGGACACCAAATACTAACCACACAGGGCTTTATGTTGCCAAGGAAAAAGGCTATTTCAAAGAAGCTGGAGTGGATGTTGATTTGAAATTGCCACCAGAAGAAAGTTCTTCTGACTTGGTGATCAATGGTAAGGCGCCATTTGCAGTGTATTTCCAAGATTACATGGCTAAGAAGTTAGAAAAAGGGGCAGGAATTACTGCCGTTGCAGCTATCGTAGAGCACAATACATCAGGAATCATTTCTCGTAAATCTGACAATGTAGCTAGTCCAAAAGACTTGGTTGGTAAGAAATACGGAACTTGGAATGACCCAACGGAACTTGCTATGTTGAAAACCTTAGTAGAATCACAAGGTGGAGACTTTGAGAAGGTAGAAAAAGTACCAAATAATGACTCAAACTCTATCACACCAATCGCTAATGGTGTCTTTGATACTGCTTGGATCTACTACGGTTGGGATGGTATCCTTGCAAAATCTCAAGGTGTAGATGCTAACTTTATGTACTTGAAAGACTACGTTAAAGAATTTGACTACTACTCACCAGTTATCATCGCCAACAACGACTACCTCAAAGACAACAAAGAAGAAGCTCGCAAAGTTATCCAAGCCATCAAAAAAGGCTACCAATATGCTATGGAGCATCCAGAGGAAGCAGCTGATATCCTCATCAAAAATGCACCTGAACTAAAGGAAAAACGTGACTTTGTCATCGAATCTCAAAAATACTTGTCAAAAGAATACGCAAGCGACAAGGAAAAATGGGGGCAATTTGATGCAGCTCGTTGGAATGCCTTCTACAAATGGGATAAAGAAAATGGTATCCTTAAAGAAGACTTGACAGACAAAGGCTTTACCAACGAATTTGTGAAATAATGACAGAAATTAGACTAGAACACGTCAGTTATGCTTACGGTCAGGAGAAAATTTTAGAGGATATCAACCTGCAGGTAACTTCAGGTGAAGTGGTTTCCATCCTAGGCCCAAGTGGTGTTGGAAAAACCACCCTCTTTAATCTGATCGCTGGAATTTTAGAAGTCCAGTCAGGGCGAATTGTTCTTGATGTGGAGGAGAATCCCAAGGGGCGCGTGAGTTATATGTTGCAAAAGGACTTGCTCTTGGAGCACAAGACGGTGCTTGGTAATATCATTCTGCCCCTCTTGATTCAAAAAGTGGATAAGGCAGAAGCTATTGCTCGCGCAGATGAAATTCTTGCTACCTTCCAGTTGACAGCTGTAAGGGACAAGTATCCTCATGAACTTAGTGGCGGGATGCGCCAGCGTGTGGCCTTACTCCGGACCTACCTTTTCGGGCACAAGCTCTTTCTCTTGGATGAGGCCTTTAGCGCCTTGGATGAGATGACCAAGATGGAACTCCACGCTTGGTATCTGGAGATTCACAAGCAGTTGCAACTGACAACATTGATTATCACGCATAGTATCGAGGAGGCTCTCAGTCTCAGCGACCGCATCTATATCTTGAAAAATCGCCCTGGGCAGATTGTTTCAGAAATTAAACTAGATTGGTCTGAAGATGAGGACAAAGAGGTTCAAAAGATTGCCTACAAACGTCAAATCTTAGCGGAATTAGGTTTAGATAAGTAGAGAAATAGGGAGTTGGTGAAGATTATCCTTTACCAGCGCCCTTTTTCTTTTAAAAATGAGAAAATTTCGGTATAATAGTCAAAGATAGTCAAGGTTTAAAGAGAGAGGTGGGTTTGTAATGAGATTTAAAAATACATCGGATCATATTGAGGCCTACATCAAGGCGATTTTAGATCAATCTGGTATCGTGGAGTTGCAACGCAGTCAGTTGGCAGATACCTTTCAGGTTGTTCCTAGTCAGATCAACTATGTGATTAAGACACGCTTTACTGAAAGTAGGGGCTACTTGGTTGAAAGTAAGCGTGGTGGCGGAGGCTACATTCGTATAGGACGGATTGAGTTTTCTAGTCATCATGAAATGCTCAGGGAGCTACTTTACTCAATTGGTGAGCGAGTTAGTCAAGAAATTTATGAGGATATTCTGCAGCTTTTGGTTGAGCAGGAATTGATGACCAAGCAGGAGATGAATTTGCTAGTATCAGTAGCTTTGGATCGCGTCCTAGGAGAAGAAGCACCAGTACTTCGAGCAAACATGCTACGACAGGTCATACAAGAGGTAGATAGAAAAGGGAAGTAAGATGAACTATTCAAAAGCATTGAATGAATGTATCGAAAGTGCCTACATGGTGGCTGGCCATTTTGGAGCTCGTTATCTAGAGTCTTGGCATTTGTTGATTGCCATGTCCAATCACAGTTATAGTGTGGCAGGGGCGACTTTAAATGATTATCCATATGAGATGGACCGTTTAGAAGAGGTCGCTTTGGAACTGACTGAAACGGACTATAGTCAGGATGAAACCTTTACGGAATTGCCGTTCTCCCATCGTTTGCAGGTTCTTTTTGACGAAGCAGAGTATGTAGCGTCAGTGGTCCATGCTAAGGTGCTAGGGACGGAGCACGTCCTTTATGCGATTTTGCATGATGGAAATGCCTTGGCGACTCGTATCTTGGAGAGGGCAGGTTTTTCTTATGAAGACAAGAAAGATCAGGTCAAGATTGCTGCACTTCGTCGAAATTTAGAAGAACGGGCAGGCTGGACTCGCGAAGACCTCAAAGCTCTACGTCAACGCCATCGTACAGTAGCTGACAAGCAAAATTCTATGGCTAATATGATGGGCATGCCCCAGACTCCGAGTGGTGGTCTCGAGGACTATACGCATGATTTGACAGAGCAAGCGCGTTCTGGCAAGTTAGAACCAGTCATCGGTCGGGATAAGGAAATCTCGCGTATGATTCAAATTTTGAGCCGTAAAACCAAGAATAATCCTGTCTTGGTTGGGGATGCTGGTGTCGGGAAAACAGCCTTGGCGCTTGGGCTCGCTCAGCGTATTGCTAGTGGGGATGTACCTGCGGAAATGGCTAAGATGCGCGTGTTAGAGCTTGATTTGATGAATGTCGTCGCAGGGACACGTTTCCGTGGTGACTTTGAAGAACGCATGAATAATATCATCAAGGATATTGAAGAAGATGGCCAAGTCATCCTCTTTATCGATGAACTCCACACTATCATGGGTTCTGGGAGTGGAATTGATTCGACTCTGGATGCGGCCAATATCTTGAAGCCAGCCTTGGCGCGTGGAACTTTGAGAACGGTTGGTGCGACCACTCAGGAAGAATATCAAAAACACATCGAAAAAGATGCGGCCCTTTCTCGTCGATTCGCCAAAGTGACGATCGAAGAGCCAAGCGTGGCAGACAGCATGACCATTTTGCAAGGCTTGAAGGCGACTTATGAGAAACATCACCGGGTGCAAATCACAGATGAAGCGGTTGAAACAGCCGTCAAGATGGCTCATCGTTACTTGACCAGTCGTCACTTGCCAGACTCTGCTATCGATCTCTTGGACGAAGCAGCGGCAACAGTACAAAATAAGGCAAAGCATGTAAAAGCAGATGATTCTGGCTTGAGTCCAGCTGACAAGGCCTTGATGGATGGCAAGTGGAAACAGGCAACTCAGTTAATCGCAAAAGAAGAGGAAGTTCCTGTCTATAAAGACTTGGTGACAGAGTCTGATATTTTGACTACATTGAGTCGTTTATCAGGTATTCCAGTCCAAAAACTGACTCAGACTGACGCTAAGAAATACCTGAACTTGGAAGCTGAACTCCACAAACGTGTCATCGGTCAAGATCAAGCAGTTTCAAGCATTAGCCGTGCGATTCGCCGCAATCAGTCTGGTATTCGTAGTCACAAGCGTCCGATTGGTTCCTTTATGTTCCTAGGACCCACAGGTGTCGGGAAGACCGAATTAGCTAAGGCTCTGGCAGAAGTTCTTTTTGACGACGAATCAGCTCTTATCCGCTTTGATATGAGTGAGTATATGGAGAAATTCGCAGCCAGCCGTCTCAACGGAGCTCCTCCGGGCTATGTGGGTTATGAAGAAGGTGGGGAGTTGACCGAGAAGGTTCGCAACAAACCATATTCCGTTCTCCTCTTTGACGAGGTAGAGAAGGCCCACCCAGACATCTTTAATGTTCTCTTGCAGGTCTTGGATGATGGTGTCTTGACAGACAGTAAGGGACGCAAGGTAGACTTTTCAAATACTATTATCATCATGACATCAAACCTTGGTGCGACAGCCCTTCGGGATGACAAGACTGTTGGTTTTGGGGCCAAGGATATTCGTTTTGACCAGGAAAATATGGAAAAACGCATGTTTGAAGAGCTGAAAAAGGCTTATCGACCTGAGTTTATTAATCGTATTGATGAAAAGGTTGTCTTCCATAGCCTATCTAGCGACAATATGCAGGAAGTAGTGAAGATTATGGTTAAACCTTTAGTGGCAAGTTTGGCTGAAAAAGGCATTGACTTGAAGTTACAAGCTTCCGCACTGAAATTATTGGCAAACCAAGGATATGACCCAGAAATGGGAGCCCGTCCACTTCGCAGAACCCTACAAACAGAAGTGGAAGACAAGTTAGCAGAACTCCTTCTTAAGGGAGAACTAGTATCAGGCAAGACCCTCAAGATTGGTGTCAAAGCAGGTCAGTTAAAATTTGATATTGCATAAAAAGCGAGGTCGGGAAAAGTTCCCGACCTTTTTATGTACCATCATGAGATGGTTTTGCTGTTGCGACTGTTTTTAGGGGTGGCTATCTTTCTTAGAATTGCTCAACATGTGAGTAAAGAAGTCTTTGTATCGTTGCTTGAGATATTTTTCGTGTAGGAATAACAAAGCGATATAAACAATCAAAAAGATTGTAGTCAGATAAAACACATCAAATGCAGTTCGCGCATAGTAAGTTGCTGATTGATAAGAGACAATAGCTGTCACAATCAACCAAGGAAGATACTTGTAATATTTGCTTAACATAAGCCTACACCTCCTATATTCTATTTCAATGTTATTATATTCCTTTGCACTTAAAGATGCAAGCGATGACAAAAGAGCGATTTAAAAAACTTTTAAACAAAATAGGAAATTTTTTTTATTAGATTACGAATAGAAGAGTAGGAGGAGAAAATGTAGTCAAGTTATTTAAGATTTTTAAAATAGTTTAGATAAATTGTTGACATATTTAAATTTCAATGTTACAATTATATCACAAAAAGATTTCTTTATATTTCTAAAATATTACAAAGGGGTAGAAAAATGAAAAAGAAAACCTATATCAAATTGATGGCAGCGACTGTATTGGCTTCTACCCTATTATTAGGAGCTTGTGGAAATAAAAAGGAGACAATTCAAGCAAGCAGTTCTGCTAAGACAAGTCAATCATCAAGTTCTAAAGCAACTTCTTCTAACAAAGAAAGCAAGACTCAGCAGTCCTCAAGTTCAGCTTCATCTGAAAAGGCCAAGGCGTCTACTGACCAGTCTTCAGCAAGCGCAACACCATCACAAGAGACTCCTGCACCAGAACAAAGACAAGGTCATGAAGTGTCTAATCAACAGGTAGCTAGCCAACAAACTCCTGCTCAGGCTCCTTCAACTCAACAGGCTTCTCAAGCCCAATCTAACCAATCAAGCTATGATCCTACAACTGACCGCAAACTTCAAGATAAGCAAGCAGAGCAAAATAAACGCTACAAGGGTGTTTTAACCATGGTAGATGGTGATTTCTCAGCCGCAGCGGGAAATTGGAAGGGAGTCAATGGCGAAACCATCACAGTTTCATCAGGTGGTCAATTTACAGTAGAATCTGCTGATGGAAAGAAAGAAAATTACTCTATCAAAGGCTATTCTTATACTCTTGATGATGGTAAGTATAATGCCAAAATCGGTGGAGGAAAAGTCATCCAAATTACAACAGGAGCGGATGGCAAGGTTTCCAGTGTTGCTTTGAATCAATAATAACTCTCAGTATTTGAATTTTTACAATTAAAGAAAATCCGTCAGCTCAATAAGAGTTGACGGATTATTTTATATTTGTATTTGGGTTAAAAATTCTTCTGTAGTAAGAATTTGAGCAAACTCATCTTGTAGAGAAAGGAGATTAATCTCATGGATAGTCTCAGGAGAGATGGCTTGACCGTTTTTGTTCGATAGGGTAAAACTGGCAGTAGCATCTGCTAGTAAGGTGACTTCAAAACCAAGATTTGCTGCCATTCGTGTAGTAGTGGATACACAATGAGGCAGAGTCAAGCCAACAACGACTAAATGACCAATCTGTTTTTTTCGTAAATATGTTTCAAGATTTGTTCCAATAAAGGCGCTATTAACCGTTTTTTGAAAGACAGGTTCTGAGGTGACCGGTTCAAATCCAGTTTTAAACACCTGATTTTGTTTGTTGTGAAATTGTGACTGGGGATTGTCAGATATGTGTTGAACGTGTAAGACTGGAAGAGCGTGTTTACGAAAGTATGCCAGTACCCTCAATGCTTGATGTTCAGCTTGAGGGTTATTTCGTTCTCCCCAGATAGGGCTATCAAATGCTTTTTGCATATCGATAATCAGTAGAGCAGTATGAACCATTTTAAGCCTTATCTAATTGCAAGAGGGATTCAATCTCTGCTAGGGTGCTAGCTTGTGAAATGGCTCCACGGAGTTTAGCTGCACCAGATGTTCCACGGAGGTAGTGAGGAGCGAGGCCACGGAATTCACGAACTGCTACGTTTTCCCCTTTGAGGTTAATCAATCGTTTCAAATGTTCGTAGGCGATTTTCATCTTGTCTTCAAAGGTCAAATCAGGTAGGATTTCTCCTGTTTCAAAGTAATGGTTGATTTGGTTGAAGAGGTAAGGATTTCCCATGGCAGCTCGACCAATCATGACTGCATCAGCACCGACTTCTTCGATGCGTTGCTTGGCTTCTTGGACAGTACGGATATCACCGTTGGCGATGAAGGGAATCTTGGTTAGAGCTTGAGCAACTTTATGGAGAGTCTCAAGATCAGCGTGACCTGTATACATTTGCTCACGGGTACGACCATGCATAGCGAGGGCAGAGACATCTGCTGCCTCAGCAGCGAGGGCATTTTCTACGGCAAGAGATGGGTCGGCCCAGCCGGTACGCATTTTGACAGTAAGTGGGATATCAAGGACAGATTGAACCTTGTTGATGATAGAGTAAATCTTATCTGGGTCCTTGAGCCACATAGCGCCAGCTTCGTTCTTCACGATTTTATTAACTGGGCAGCCCATATTGATATCCACGATATCGGTCTTAGTGTTTTCTTGGATGAATTCTGCTGCGCGTGCTAGACTATCTTCATCGCTACCAAAAAGTTGGATAGAGACAGGGTTTTCGCCTTCGTCAATATGAAGCATGTGCAGGGTTTTTTCGTTGTTGTATTGGATTCCCTTGTCAGAGACCATTTCCATTACAACGAGTCCAGCTCCGAGCTCTTTTGCAATAGTACGAAAGGCTGAGTTTGTCACGCCAGCCATAGGCGCTAAAACGGTACGATTGGGAATCTCAACATTGCCAATCATAAAAGGTGTATTAAGATTTGTCACGAATGAGTTCCTCCAGGTCGTTTTCATCAAAGTTGTAAGTAGTTTGGCAGAATTGACAAGTAATTTCTGCCCCGTGGTCTTCCTCTTTCATTTCCTGTAAGTCTGAGCTTGGAAGGCTGGCAAGAGCGTTCATAAAGCGCTCATGGCTACAGTCACATTGGAAACGGATTTCTTCTTCAGAAAGACGCTTGTAGGCCTCGTCCCCGTAGATTGCCTTGAGGAGGGCTTCGATATGGTCTTCACTTTCGAGAAGGGTCGAGATAGCTGGCATTGCTTGGATGCGTTTTTCAAAGCGAGCAATCTCTCCTTCCTTGGCTCCTGGTAATACTTGGACTAGGAAACCACCTGCAACCTTGACCTTGTCTTCCTCGTCCAAAAGGACATTGAGGCCGACTGCTGAAGGGGTCTGTTGGCTTTCGGTCAGGTAAAAGGCAAGGTCTTCACCGATTTCTCCAGAGATGAGAGGAGTCATAGAGTTGTAAGGATTTCCAGTACCGTAGTCTGTGATAACGAGGAATTGACCATTTCCAACAAAAGGTCCGACTAGGACTTCACCAGTTGCAGTCTTTTTGATGTCAACACCAGGATTTTGAACATAGCCTTTGACGTTACCCTTGGTATCAGCGACGGTGATGATAGCGCCTAGAGAGCTAGAGCCCAGCACCTTAACGGTTAGTTTGGTATTTCCTTTTTCATTGGCTGCGAGAATCTGGCTGGCGATAAGTGTTCGACCAAGCGCCACAGTTGAGCTAGCTTGGGTTTGATGTTTTTCTTGAGCAGTGCGGACGGTTTCGGTGCTATCAAGGACAAAAGCACGAAAGGCTCCGCTTTCTGATATAGTTTTAATAATTTTATCCATAGCTACTATTTTAGCATAAAAATGCCCAAAGGGGGAGCCGTGTGTTTGCTGATTTTCGGGATAATGGACTAGGAAATCAGCATGAAAATAAAAAGAGAAACAGATTATTTCAGCATTTGTAAGATTTATGCTATGCTTAAGGTAGAAAATGAAAGGGGTAACAAATGTATTTAGGAGACTTGATGGAAAAGGCTGAATCTGGCCAATTTTCAATCCTTTCCTTTCTATTACAAGAGTCTCAGACGACTGTCAAGGCTGTAATGGAGGAAACAGGATTTTCAAAAGCAACTCTAACCAAATATGTCACCCTGCTTAATGAAAAGGCTTTGGATAGTGGCTTAGAGCTGACTATTCACTTAGAAGATGAAAATCTGCGCCTGTCAATCGGTGCAACTACCAAGGGGAGAGATATTCGGAGCCTGTTTTTGGAGAATGCTGTTAAATACCAGATTTTGGTCTATCTTCTCTACCATCAACAGTTTTTAGCCCATCAGCTGGCTCAAGAATTGATGATTAGCGAGGCTACGCTTGGTCGTCACTTAGCTAGCTTAAATCAGATTTTGTCAGAATTTGATTTATCCATCCAGAATGGACGTTGGCGAGGTCCAGAGCATCAGATTCGCTATTTCTATTTCTGTCTTTTCCGCAAGGTCTGGTCGAGTCAGGAATGGGAAGGTCACATGCAGAAACCAGAGAGAAAACAGGAGATTGCCACTTTAGAAGAAATCTGCGGTGCAAGTTTGTCTTCGGGTCAGAAATTGGACTTGGTTCTCTGGGCTCATATCAGTCAACAGCGTCTTCGGGTCAATGCCTGTCAGTTTCAAGTCATAGAAGAAAAAATGCGAGGGTATTTTGACAATATTTTCTACCTTCGTTTGCATCGAAAGGCTTCGTCCTTTTTTGCTGGGCAACATCTTCCTATAGGAACTGAGGATGGGGAGATGATGATTTTCTTCTCTTTCCTCCTATCCCATCGTATTCTTCCGCTTCATACTATGGAGTATGTCCTTGGTTTTGGAGGGCAGTTGGTAGATTTACTGACGCAATTGATTCAAGAAATGAAGAAGGAGGAGTTGCTGGGGGATTATACAGAGGACCATGTCACCTATGAACTCAGTCAACTTTGTGCACAAGTCTATCTCTATAAGGGTTATATCTTGCAGGACCGCTACAAGTACCAGTTAGAGAATCGTCATCCTTATTTGTTGATGGAACATAATTTTAAAGAGATAGCAGAGGAGATTTTTCATGCTCTACCTGCCTTTCAACAGGGGACGGATTTGGATAAGAAAATTCTCTGGGAATGGCTCCAGTTGATCGAATATATGGCTGAAAATGGTGGTCAGCATATGCGGATTGGTCTGGATTTGACATCTGGTTTTCTTGTCTTTTCAAGGATGGCAGCTATTTTAAAACGGTATTTGGAATACAATCGTTTTATCACCATTGAAGCCTATGACAGAACTCGGCATTATGATTTGCTGGTAACAAATAACCCTATTCATAAGAAGGAACAGACACCAGTCTATTATTTAAAAAATGATTTGGATATGGAGGATTTGGCAGGGATTCGTCAGTTATTATTCACTTAAAAGGCTTGGTTATTCCAGGTCTTTTTTGTGAAATTCACACAATCTCCTCATATTTTTTTAAAAATTAAAAAAAGTTGATAAACGGGAAAGCGCTTTATTTTGTATACTAGTAAGTGTAAAGAGGAAACATCCTCAAGATCTTTATCAGGAGGACAGCACATGTCACAAGAAAAATACATCATGGCCATTGACCAGGGAACTACAAGTTCTCGTGCCATTATTTTCAACAAAAAAGGAGAAAAGGTCAGCTCGAGCCAAAAAGAGTTTACTCAGATTTTCTCTCAGGCAGGTTGGGTTGAGCACAATGCTAATGAAATTTGGAACTCAGTCCAGTCAGTTATTGCGGGTGCTTTCATCGAAAGTGGTGTCAAGCCAAATCAAATTGAGGCAATAGGAATCACTAACCAACGTGAAACAACGGTCGTCTGGGATAAGAAAACAGGACTTCCTATCTACAACGCTATCGTTTGGCAATCACGTCAGACAGCACCTTTGGCTGAACAACTAAAAAGTCAAGGTTATGTAGAAAAATTCCATGAAAAGACTGGTTTGATCATCGATGCTTATTTTTCAGCAACTAAGGTTCGTTGGATTTTGGACCATGTAGAAGGCGCTCAAGAGCGAGCTGAAAAAGGAGAATTGCTCTTTGGTACCATTGATACTTGGTTGGTTTGGAAATTGACTGACGGTGCAGCTCATGTGACGGACTACTCAAATGCGGCTCGTACCATGCTTTATAACATTAAAGAACTCAAATGGGATGATGAGATTTTGGAAATCCTCAATATTCCTAAGGCTATGCTTCCAGAAGTTCGTTCTAACTCTGAAATCTACGGTAAGACAGCCCCATTCCATTTCTACGGTGGTGAAGTGCCAATCTCAGGTATGGCTGGAGACCAACAAGCAGCCCTCTTTGGGCAGTTGGCCTTTGAACCTGGTATGGTTAAAAACACTTATGGAACAGGTTCTTTCATCATCATGAATACTGGTGAAGAAATGCAGTTGTCTGAAAACAACCTCTTAACAACAATTGGTTATGGTATTAACGGCAAGGTTTACTATGCCTTGGAAGGTTCAATCTTCATCGCAGGAAGTGCTATTCAGTGGCTTCGTGACGGTCTTCGCATGGTTGAAAATTCACCAGAATCTGAAAAATATGCTCGTGATTCTCACAACAATGATGAAGTTTATGTCGTTCCAGCATTTACAGGTTTAGGTGCTCCATACTGGAACCAAAACGCTCGCGGTTCTGTCTTTGGTTTGACTCGTGGAACAACTAAAGAAGACTTTATCAAGGCAACTTTGCAATCTATCGCTTATCAAGTACGTGACATCATCGACACCATGCAAGTGGATGCGCAGACAGCTATCCAAGTCTTGAAAGTAGACGGTGGTGCAGCTATGAACAACTTCCTCATGCAGTTCCAAGCTGACATTTTGGGAATCGATATCGCACGCGCCAAAAACTTGGAAACAACAGCTCTAGGAGCAGCCTTTCTAGCAGGTTTGTCAGTTGGTTACTGGAAAGACTTGGATGAGTTGAAACTCTTGAACGAGACAGGAGAACTCTTTGAACCATCTATGAACGAATCGCGCAAGGAACAACTCTACAAGGGCTGGAAGAAGGCTGTGAAAGCAACGCAAGTCTTTGCGGAAATCGACGACTAATACTGGAAGAATAAAGCGACTTAGTTAGAAAGTGTGTAAATATGGAATTTTCAAAGAAAACACGTGAATTATCAATTAAAAAAATGCAGGAACGTACCCTGGACCTCTTGATTATCGGTGGAGGAATCACAGGGGCTGGTGTAGCCTTGCAGGCGGCAGCTAGCGGTCTTGAGACTGGTTTGATTGAAATGCAGGACTTCGCAGAAGGAACATCTAGCCGTTCAACAAAATTGGTTCACGGAGGTCTTCGTTACCTCAAACAATTCGACGTAGAAGTGGTCTCAGATACGGTTTCTGAACGTGCGGTAGTTCAACAAATCGCACCACATATTCCAAAACCGGATCCAATGCTCTTACCAGTTTACGATGAAGATGGAGCGACCTTTAGTCTCTTCCGTCTCAAAGTAGCCATGGACTTGTATGATCTTTTGGCAGGGGTTAATAACACGCCAGCTGCAAACAAGGTCTTGAGCAAGGAAGAAGTCTTGGAACGCCAGCCAAACTTGAAGAAAGAAGGTTTGGTAGGAGGTGGAGTTTATCTTGACTTCCGTAACAACGATGCCCGTCTTGTGATTGAAAACATCAAACGTGCTAACCAAGATGGTGCCCTCATTGCTAACCACGTGAAGGCAGAAGGCTTCCTCTTTGACGAAAGTGGCAAGATTACAGGTGTTGTAGCCCGTGATCTCTTGGTAGACCAAGTCTTTGAAATCAAGGCTCGTCTGGTTATCAACACAACAGGTCCTTGGAGTGATAAAGTACGCAATTTGTCTAATAAGGGAACACAATTCTCACAAATGCGTCCAACTAAGGGAGTTCACTTAGTAGTGGATTCAAGCAAGATCAAGGTTTCACAACCAGTTTACTTTGACACAGGTTTGGGTGATGGCCGTATGGTCTTTGTTCTTCCACGTGAAAACAAGACATACTTTGGTACAACTGATACAGACTACACAGGTGACTTGGAACATCCAAAAGTAACTCAAGAAGATGTAGATTACCTACTTGGCATTGTCAATAACCGCTTCCCAGAAGCCAACATCACCATTGATGATATCGAAAGCAGCTGGGCAGGTCTTCGTCCATTGATCGCAGGCAATAGCGCTTCTGACTACAACGGAGGAAATAATGGAACCATCAGTGATGAAAGCTTTAACAACTTGATTGCGACTGTTGAATCCTATCTTTCTAAAGAAAAAACGCGTGAAGATGTTGAGTCTGCTGTCAGCAAGCTTGAAAGCAGTACCTCTGAGAAACATTTGGATCCATCTGCAGTTTCTCGTGGTTCGAGCTTGGATCGTGATGACAATGGCCTTTTGACCCTTGCTGGTGGTAAAATCACAGACTACCGTAAGATGGCTGAAGGAGCTATGGAGCGCGTGGTTGACATCCTTAAAGCAGAATTTGACCGCAGCTTTAAACTCATCAACTCTAAGACTTACCCTGTTTCAGGTGGAGAATTGAACCCAGCAAATGTGGACTCAGAAATCGAAGCCTTTGCGCAACTTGGAGTGTCACGTGGTTTGGATAGCAAGGAAGCTCATTACCTAGCAAATCTTTACGGTTCAAATGCACCGAAAGTCTTTGCTCTTGCTCACAGCTTGGAACAAGCACCAGGACTCAGCTTGGCAGATACTTTGTCACTTCACTATGCAATGCGCAATGAGTTGGCTCTGAGCCCAGTTGACTTCCTTCTTCGTCGTACCAACCATATGCTCTTTATGCGTGATAGTTTGGATAGCATCGTTGAGCCAGTTTTGAATGAAATGGGACGATTCTATGATTGGTCAGAAGAAGAAAAAGCAGGCTATCGAGCAGATGTCGAAGCAGCTCTCGCTAACAACGATTTAGCAGAATTAAAAAATTAAGAAAAAATAAAAGAGGTGGAGGGCAGCATTCCTTGCCGCCCGCTCTTCTTTTTAATGGAGATAGAAAGATGATGAATGAATTATTTGGAGAATTTTTGGGAACTTTAATCCTGATTCTTCTAGGAAATGGTGTTGTAGCAGGTGTGGTTCTTCCAAAAACCAAGAGCAACAGTGCAGGATGGATTGTGATTACCATGGGTTGGGGGATTGCAGTTGCGGTTGCAGTATTTGTATCTGGGAAGCTCAGTCCAGCTCATTTAAACCCAGCTGTGACCATCGGTGTGGCCTTAAAAGGTGGTCTGCCTTGGGCTTCCGTTTTCCCTTACATCCTAGCCCAGTTCGCAGGGGCTATGCTGGGTCAGATTTTGGTTTGGTTGCAATTCAAACCTCACTACGAAGCAGAAGAAAACGCAGGAAATATTTTGGCTACTTTCAGCACAGGACCAGCCATCAAAGATACTGTGTCAAACTTGATTAGCGAAATACTTGGAACCTTTGTTTTGGTATTGACAATCTTTGCATTGGGTCTTTACGATTTTCAGGCAGGTATCGGAACCTTTGCAGTAGGTACCTTGATTGTCGGTATCGGTCTATCACTAGGTGGGACAACAGGTTATGCCTTGAACCCAGCTCGTGACCTTGGACCTCGCATCATGCACAGCATCTTGCCAATTTCAAACAAAGGAGACGGAGACTGGTCTTACGCTTGGATTCCTGTTGTGGGACCTGTTATTGGTGCAGCTTTGGCCGTTCTTGTATTCTCACTTTTCTAACCTAGAAAACAATTATGCTGATAAAGCTTGAGATGAAAATCTCAGGCTTTTTTTATTGAGTATAACTTCTTAGAGCTAGCCTCCAACGATAATAATTCCTTCAAAAAGTAGGAGGAATAAAGGCAATAGCTTTTGCTTTTTTATGTGAAAAATCTCACTTTTGTTTTCTGCTATTTTATGCTAAAATATTAAAAATCAAATTTTAATTCTAAAGTTGGTAACTAAGATGGGAGAGTTACATGTCTAATTCATTTATTAAGTTGTTAGTCTCTCAATTGTTTGCAAATTTAGCAGATATTTTCTTTAGAGTAACAATCATTGCTAACATATACATTATTTCAAAATCAGTAATTGCCACATCACTAGTTCCCATTTTAATAGGGATATCCTCTTTTGTTGCGAGTCTTTTAGTTCCTTTAGTTACTAAAAGGATAGCGCTCAATAGGGTTTTATCTTTCTCTCAATTTGGAAAGACTATATTATTGGCGATACTGGTAGGAATGTTTACCGTAATGAAATCAGTAGCGCCTTTGGTAATCTATCTATTTGTTGTTGCAATTTCTATATTAGATGGTTTTGCCGCACCTGTTTCTTATGCTATTGTGCCGCGCTATGCAACTGATTTGGGTAAGGCTAACTCAGCCTTATCAATGAGTGGTGAAGCCGTTCAATTGGTGGGGTGGGGGTTAGGTGGACTCTTGTTTGCAACAATTGGTCTATTACCAACCACGTTTATAATTTTGATGTTGTATATAATTTCTAGCTTTCTGATGTTATTTCTTCCTAAGGCTGAAGTGGAGGTGCTAGAGTCAGAGACAAATCTTGAAATTTTGCTCAAAGGTTGGAAGTTAGTTGCTAGAGATCCTAGATTAAGACTTTTTGTATCAGCAAATTTATTTGAATTTTCTCAAATACGATTTGGGTTTCGTCTATCATACTTGTCTTTGTAACTGAGTTATTAAATGAAACGGAAAGTTACTGGGGATATTCTAATACAGCATATTCTATCGGGATTATAATTAGTGGTTTAATTGCTTTTCGGCTATCTGAAAAGTTTCTTGCTCTTAAGTGGGAAAGTATTCTTTTTTCTCTTATAGCCATGGCAATAGTGACGCTGACTATTCTATATTTTCCAAACGCACAGATGTTTTTAGTATTTTCAGCTTTAGTTGGTATGTTATCGCAACTAAAAGAAGTTCCTGAAAGTGTATTTCTTCAGGAAACAGTAGAGGAAAATAACTTGGTTAATGTCTATTCCGTTCTGGAAGTGATTTCGACATTAGCATTTTCAGTATTTGTTTTGCTAATGAGCTATATTACTGAGAGTTTTGGTATTAGCATCAGTTTTTGGATATCAGCCATTTGTCTGATGATAGAAGCTATTTTAATTTATATCAGGCGAGATTATTTTAAATGAGAGACGTGTTAAAAAGTCTTTAAAAATCAGAAAAGCGCATAGTATCAGGTGTTGAAAAAACTTGATATTGTGCGTTTTATTATGGGAAGATTTCCTTCATTTTCTCCTGAAATGGAGTTTTTGCCCAGCCTCACTCTATTTAAAATATACATAGAAAAACCGCATAATCCTTAAAATAAGCTGAAATCTAGTGAAAATGTACGGCAAACAATTGAAAAATTACCCTATAAAGTGGTACAATGGTAGAGAAATACTATAGTAAGAGTTCATCTTATTTAGCAAAAATTACAGAAATGAATGGTTTTTCTTGATGAAACAGAGAAAAGAATTGTACCTCTTTCTTGGTCGAACAGCCTTATATTTTCTTATCTTTCTAGGGCTGCTTTACTTCTTTAGCTATCTTGGTCAGGGTCAGGGTGGCTTTATTTATAATGAATTTTAACTTGAAGGAGAATTCCTATTGTGTCAAATAAACCAATAGTAGATATGATTGAAACCATTGAGCATTTTGCTCAGACCCAGCCTAGCTATCCTGTTTACAATGTTTTGGGGCAGGAACACACTTATGGAGATTTGAAGGCTGATTCGGATAGTTTGGCTGCAGCTATTGATCGACTTGGCTTACCTGAGAAATCTCCAGTCGTCGTTTTTGGTGGTCAAGAGTATGAAATGTTGGCAACTTTTGTAGCACTGACTAAGTCAGGTCATGCCTACATTCCCATTGACAGCCATTCGGCCTTGGAACGAGTTTCTGCTATTGTAGAAGTTGCAGAGCCAAGTTTGATTATTGCCATCTCAGATTTTCCATTGGAGCAAGTCTCTACGCCAATGATGACTTTAGCTCAGGTTCAAGAAGCCTTTGCTCAAGGGGCTAGCTATGAGATGACACATCCAGTCAAAGGAGATGATAATTACTACATCATCTTTACTTCTGGTACGACCGGTAAGCCTAAGGGGGTGCAGATTTCCCATGACAATCTCCTCAGCTTTACCAACTGGATGATTACAGATAAAGAATTTGCGACGCCAAGTCGTCCGCAAATGCTGGCTCAGCCACCTTATTCTTTTGATCTGTCTGTCATGTACTGGGCGCCGACCTTGGCACTGGGTGGTACGCTCTTCGCTCTTCCTTCAACTATTACTCAGGACTTTAAGCAACTCTTTGCGACCATCTTTTCATTGCCAATCGCTATCTGGACATCAACCCCTTCTTTTGCGGATATGGCCATGTTGTCAGAAGACTTTAATAGCGAGAAAATGCCTGGAATTACGCATTTCTACTTTGATGGTGAAGAATTGACAGTCAAAACGGCTCAAAAACTGCGCGAACGTTTCCCACATGCCCGTATTATCAATGCCTATGGTCCAACAGAAGCGACAGTAGCTCTATCAGCTGTTGCCGTGACAGACGAGATGCTAGCGACTCTCAAACGCCTACCAATCGGCTATACCAAGGCTGATTCTCCAACCTTTATTATTGATGAGAACGGCAATAAACTGCCAAACGGTGAGCAGGGAGAAATCATTGTCTCAGGACCAGCTGTTTCAAAAGGTTATATGAACAATCCTGAAAAAACGGCAGAAGCCTTCTTTGAGTTTGAAAGTCTGCCAGCCTACCATACAGGAGATGTGGGAACTATGACAGATGAAGGCTTACTTCTCTACGGCGGACGCATGGACTTCCAGATTAAGTTCAACGGTTACCGCATTGAGTTAGAAGATGTCTCTCAAAACCTCAATAAGTCTCGCTTTATCGAGTCTGCTGTAGCTGTGCCACGTTATAATAAAGACCACAAGGTGCAAAATCTATTGGCTTATGTCATCTTGAAAGACGGTGTTCGTGAGCAGTTTGAGCGAGATATTGATATTACCAAGGCTATCAAGGAAGATTTAACCGATATCATGATGTCCTACATGATGCCGTCTAAATTCCTTTATCGAGACAGTTTGCCACTGACTCCAAATGGAAAGATTGACATCAAAGGATTAATTAACGAGGTGAATAAGAGATGATGGAGTTCTTTCAACAGCTTCCTCATTTAGAGCCATACGGAAATCCTCAGTATTTTGTCTATGTGATTGCTGCAACCTTGCCCATCTTTATCGGTCTCTTTTTCAAGAAACGCTTTGCCTGGTTTGAAGTACTGGTTAGTCTTTTCTTTATAGTCACCATGTTGGTAGGTGGGAAGACCAATCAGTTGGCTGCCTTGGGTATTTACCTTTGCTGGGAAATAGTGCTCCTGCTTTTCTACAAGCATTATCGAAAAAGCAAGGATGGCAAGTGGGTCTTCTACCTAGTTAGCTTTCTATCCCTCCTTCCGATTATCTTTGTCAAGGTGCAGCCAGCTATCAATGGAACGCAGTCTTTGCTTGGGTTTTTGGGAATTTCTTACCTGACCTTTCGTTCGGTTGGGATTATCATCGAGCTGAGAGATGGAGTGATTAAGGATTTTACCCTCTGGGAATTCCTCCGATTTCTTCTCTTCATGCCGACTTTTTCAAGTGGCCCAATCGATCGTTTTAAGCGATTTAATGAAAATTATCAGACCATTCCTGAGCGAGATGAGTTAATGGATATGCTGGATGAATCTGTTCGCTATATCATGTGGGGCTTTTTGTATAAGTTTATCCTGGCTCATATTTTAGGAGAGACCTTGTTGCCTCCTCTGAAGAATCTAGCCCTGCAGTCAGGTGGTTTCTTTAATCTCTATGCTTTAGCGGTCATGTATACCTTTGGTCTTGAGCTCTTCTTTGACTTTGCAGGTTACTCTATGTTTGCCTTAGCCATCTCAAACTTGATGGGAATCCGTAGCCCCATCAACTTTAACAAACCTTTTTTATCAAGGGATTTAAAAGAGTTTTGGAATCGTTGGCACATGAGTCTATCTTTCTGGTTCCGTGACTTTGTCTTTATGCGAATGGTGATGGTGTTGACCAGAAAGAAGGTCTTTAAGAATCGTAATGTAACCTCAAGTGTGGCCTACATTGTAAATATGCTGATTATGGGATTTTGGCATGGAGTGACCTGGTACTATATCGCCTATGGACTCTTTCATGGGATTGGGCTGGTCGTCAATGACGCTTGGGTTCGTAAGAAAAAAACGCTCAATAAGGAACGGAAAAAAGCAGGGAAGCCTGCTCTACCTGAGAATCGCTGGATTCAGTTGCTTGGCATGGTTGTCACCTTCCATGTCGTCATGCTGTCATTCTTAATCTTTTCTGGATTCTTGAATGATCTATGGTTTAAAAAATAAAAGGAAATAAAATATGGATATCAAATCAGAAGTTATCGAAATTATTGATGAGTTGTTTATGGAAGATGTTTCTGACATGATGGATGAAGATCTTTTTGATGCAGGTGTCTTGGATAGTATGGGAACGGTTGAATTAATTGTGGAGATTGAAAACCGTTTTGACATTCGTGTTCCTGTAACAGAGTTTGGTCGTGATGACTGGAATACAGCTAATAAAATTATAGCTGGTATTGTGGAGCTACAAAATGCTTAAACGCTTATGGATGATCTTCGGACCGGTCTTGATAGCTGGTTTGTTGGTTTGTCTGCTCATTTTCTTTTATCCTACTAGTAAAAGTTATAATTTATCAGAAGAAAAACGATATGCAGCAGCGATTAGTACACAAAGTTTTAGAGAAAGATTTCAGAAAGTGAGAGCTCTTTCGGACCCAAGTCTACGATTCATTCCCTTTTTTGGTTCTAGTGAGTGGATTCGATTTGATAGTATGCATCCAGCTGTTTTAGCGGAGAAGTACAATCGTTCGTATAGACCCTATTTTTTAGGACAAGCAGGAGCAGCTTCTTTGAATCAGTACTTTGGTATGCAGCAAATATTGCCAGAGCTAGAAAATAAACAAGCTGTTTTTGTTATTTCTCCTCAGTGGTTTACAGAAACGGAGTATGAACCTGCAGTTTTTCGTAGGTATTTTAACACGGATCAATTGGGTGCTTTTTTGGAAAATCAGTCTGGAGATGTGTCAAGTCGTTACGCCGCTTCGCGTTTAATGAAAAAGTATCCTAATGTAGTATTGGGAGATATAGTCAAAAAAATAACCGAGGGTGAGCAACTTTCAGAAATAGATAAGACACTCATAGATACATTGGCACGATTCAACCAAAAACAATCATTTCTATTTGGACAATTGTCAGTGAATGATGGAGAAAAATATAGAGATCGCGTGGAGAAGTATCTAAAAGACTTACCAGATAAATTTTCCTACGACGAATTGAGAGAAATCGCTGTAAAAGATGCTGAAGCAAATACCACGAATAATGATATGGGAATGGAAAATCGTTTCTATGATACGCAAGTAAAGAAAGATTTAAACAAGTGGAAGGATTATCAGAAAAATTATAATTTTCTAAAATCATCAGAATATAATGACTTGCAATTAGTCTTGAATCAATTTGCGAATTCAAAAGTGAATGTATTGTTTGTGATTCAACCTGTCAATAAAAAATGGATGGATTATACAGGATTAAATCAAGATATGTATCAACATGCAGTTGAAAAAATTCGTTACCAGTTAGAAAGCCAAGGTTTTACCAATATAGCAGATTTTTCAAAAAATGGTGCTGAACCTTATTTTGTAAAAGATACAATTCATATTGGTTGGTTGGGCTGGTTGGCTTTTGACAAGGCAGTTGATCCTTTCCTATCCAATCCCACACCAGCTCCGACTTACCATCTGAATGAGCGCTTTTTCAGCAAAGATTGGGCGACTTATGATGGAGATGTCAAAGAATTTCAATAGATAATATAGAAGAGTTCAAGAATGAAACTAGTTTTCACGTTTTTTCTTGACTCTTTTTTTGCTTGTGATATAATTAACTGGTAAATAAAATTCCAAAGAATAGTATTTTTCTCTTAAAAAAGAGAAATCCAAAAGGAAAGGAGTCAGATATGAGACAGCTAGCGAAGGATATTGATGCCTTTTTAAATGAGGTAATTTTGCAGGCAGAAAATCAGCATGAGATTCTAATAGGTCATTGCACTAGCGAGGTGGCCCTGACCAATACTCAGGAGCACATTCTCATGCTTTTGTCAGAGGAATCTTTAACAAATTCAGAGTTGGCCCGTCGCCTCAATGTCAGTCAGGCAGCAGTTACCAAGGCCATTAAGTCTTTGGTCAAGGAAGGGATGTTGGAAACATCTAAAGATCCTAAGGATGCGCGTGTGATTTTTTATCAGTTGACTGATTTGGCTCGTCCAATCGCTGAGGAGCACCATCATCACCATGAGCATACACTTTTAACTTATGAACAAGTGGCGACTCAGTTTACTCCAAATGAACAAAAAGTGATTCAGCGGTTTTTGACTGCTTTAGTAGGAGAAATCAAATAATGAGATATATTACGGTAGAGGATTTATCCTTCTATTATGATAAGGAGCCTGTTCTTGAACATATCAATTATAGTGTTGATAGTGGAGAATTTGTTACCTTGACAGGGGAGAATGGGGCAGCTAAGACGACACTAATCAAGGCCAGTCTTGGAATCCTTCAGCCACGCATTGGTAACGTGACTATTTCCAAGACAAATACGCAGGGTAAGAAATTGAGAATTGCCTACCTGCCTCAGCAAATTGCCAGTTTTAATGCTGGTTTTCCAAGTACGGTTTATGAATTTGTCAAGTCAGGTCGCTATCCACGAAAGGGTTGGTTCCGTCGTTTGAATGCTCATGATGAGGAGCATATCAAGGCTAGTCTGGACTCAGTTGGCATGTGGGAACATCGAGACAAACGCTTGGGTTCTCTATCTGGAGGACAAAAGCAGCGAGCGGTGATTGCGCGTATGTTTGCTTCGGATCCAGATGTGTTTATCCTAGATGAGCCGACAACGGGGATGGATGCAGGAAGTAAAAATGAATTTTACGAACTCATGCACCACAGCGCCCATCATCATGGTAAGGCTGTTTTGATGATTACCCATGATCCTGAAGAAGTTAAGGACTATGCGGACCGCAATATTCATCTAGTTCGTAACCAAGATTCGCCATGGCGTTGTTTCAACGTTCATGAGAATGATCAGGAGGTGGGCCATGCTTAGTTTGTTATCTTATGACTTTATGCAACGCGCCTTTCTGGCGGTTATTGCCATGAGTCTTTTCTCGCCAGTATTGGGAACCTTCCTAATCTTGCGCCGTCAGAGTTTGATGAGCGATACCCTTAGCCACGTCTCGCTGTCGGGTGTAGCTTTTGGTCTGGTTCTGGGGGTTTCTCCGACTATTTCAACTATTGCTATTGTCTTGATTGCGGCGGTCTTTCTGGAGTATCTCCGTACGGTTTACAAGAGCTTTATGGAAATCGGGACAGCTATCCTAATGTCAACAGGACTGGCTGTTTCTCTGATTGTCATGAGCAAGGGTAAAAGCTCTAGCTCAATGAGTTTGGATCAATATCTTTTTGGTTCTATCGTGACGATTAGCGAAGAGCAGGTTATTTCTCTCTTTGTCATTGCGGCGGTTGTTTTGCTGTTGACCTTCCTCTTCCTTCGTCCAATGTATATCTTAACCTTTGATGAGGATACGGCCTTTGTGGACGGTTTGCCCGTTCGTACCATGTCTATTCTTTTTAACATGGTGACAGGAGTGGCCATTGCCCTTATGATTCCTGCAGCAGGAGCTCTTCTGGTATCGACCATTATGGTCTTGCCAGCTAGTATTGCCCTGCGTCTGGGGAAAAACTTTAAATCGGTCATGCTACTTGCCAGTGCTATTGGATTTTTGGGAATGGTAGCAGGACTTTACATTTCCTACTATGCAGAAACACCTGCAAGTGCAAGTATTACCATTATTTTTGTAACTGTCTTTTTACTTATTAGTTTAGTAAGACGTTTTATCAAATAGGAGACTAACGTGAAAAAAATTAGCTTATTGTTCGCCAGTCTATGTGCCTTGTTTTTAGTGGCTTGTTCCAATCAAAAGCAGGCAGATGGCAAACTAAATATTGTGACAACCTTTTACCCTGTCTATGAATTTACCAAGCAAGTCGCAGGAGATACTGCTAATGTAGAACTCCTCATCGGTGCTGGTACAGAACCCCATGAATATGAACCGTCTGCCAAGGCAGTTGCCAAAATCCAAGACGCAGATACCTTCGTTTATGAAAATGAAAACATGGAAACATGGGTCCCTAAATTGCTAGATACTTTGGATAAGAAAAAGGTCAAAACCATCAAGGCGACAGGCGATATGTTGCTTTTGCCAGGTGGTGAGGAAGAAGAGGGAGACCATGACCATGGAGAAGAAGGCCATCACCATGAGTACGATCCCCATGTTTGGTTATCACCAGTTCGTGCCGTTAAACTTGTAGAGCACATCCGTGATAGCTTGTCAGCAGATTATCCTGATAAAAAAGAGACCTTTGAAAAGAATGCTGCTGCCTATATCGAAAAATTGCAAGCCTTGGATAAGGCTTATGCAGAAGGCTTGTCTCAAGCCAAACAAAAGAGCTTTGTGACTCAACACGCAGCCTTTAACTATCTTGCCTTGGACTATGGACTCAAACAAGTCGCAATCTCAGGTCTCTCTCCAGATGCAGAACCATCAGCTGCTCGTCTGGCAGAATTGACAGAGTACGTCAAGAAAAATAAAATTGCCTATATCTACTTTGAAGAAAATGCTTCACAAGCACTTGCTAACACACTTTCAAAAGAAGCAGGTGTCAAAACAGATGTCCTCAATCCTTTAGAAAGTCTGACAGAAGAGGATACCAAGGCTGGCGAAAACTACATCTCCGTTATGGAGAAAAACCTCAAGGCTCTGAAACAAACAACGGACCAAGAAGGCCCAGCAATTGAGCCTGAAAAGGCAGAGGATACCAAGACAGTTCAAAATGGTTACTTCGAGGATGCAGACGTCAAGGACCGCACCTTGAGTGACTATGTAGGTAACTGGCAATCAGTTTATCCTTTCCTTGAAGATGGTACGTTTGACCAAGTCTTTGACTACAAGTCTAAGTTGACTGGTAAGATGACTCAGGCTGAGTACAAGGCTTACTATACAAAAGGCTATCAGACAGATGTCACTAAGATCAACATTTCTGATAATACTATGGAATTTGTTCAAGGTGGACAAAGTAAGAAATTCACCTACAAGTATGTTGGTAAGAAAATCTTGACTTACAAGAAAGGCAATCGTGGCGTGCGCTTCCTCTTTGAAGCCACAGATGCAGACGCTGGACAGTTCAAGTATGTTCAGTTTAGTGACCACAATATCGCCCCAGTTAAGGCAGAACATTTCCATATCTTCTTTGGAGGCACAAGCCAAGAAGCCCTCTTTGAAGAAATGGATAACTGGCCAACCTACTACCCAGATAACCTATCTGGCCAAGAAATCGCTCAAGAAATGTTGGCGCATTGATGAGAATCAAAGGATAGCTTTGTATGAGGCTATCTTTTTAGTTACAAAATAGATGGTTAACATTTTATTTTTAAAAATCGCAGTTAAAACTGCACAGCCTTCTTTAAATGTGCTATAATACAGGAAAAATAATGATGGAGGTCACGATAATGGCAACATTTTTGATGATTTTTGTGGTGGTTTGTGTGCTCCTATTGGTGATAGTCACACTGAGTACAGTTTATGTGGTTCGTCAGCAGTCGGTGGCGATTATTGAACGCTTTGGGAAATACCAAAAGGTTGCCAATAGCGGTATTCATATTCGCTTGCCTTTTGGGATTGACTCGATTGCAGCGCGGATTCAGTTGCGCTTGTTGCAAAGCGATATTGTGGTTGAGACTAAAACCAAGGATAATGTGTTTGTTATGATGAATGTAGCGACTCAGTACCGTGTTAATGAGCAGAGCGTGACAGATGCCTACTATAAACTCATGCGTCCAGAATCTCAGATTAAATCTTATATCGAAGATGCTCTTCGCTCTTCTGTTCCCAAATTAACCTTGGATGAATTGTTTGAGAAAAAAGATGAGATTGCCCTTGAAGTTCAACACCAAGTAGCAGAAGAAATGACTACTTACGGTTATATTATCGTGAAAACCTTGATTACTAAGGTCGAACCAGATGCAGAAGTTAAGCAATCCATGAATGAAATCAATGCGGCGCAACGTAAGCGGGTCGCAGCGCAAGAATTGGCGGAAGCAGACAAGATTAAAATCGTCACTGCAGCTGAAGCAGAAGCAGAAAAAGACCGCCTTCATGGTGTGGGGATTGCCCAACAACGTAAAGCGATTGTGGATGGATTAGCAGAGTCTATCACAGAACTCAAGGAAGCCAATGTTGGTATGACAGAAGAGCAAATCATGTCCATTCTTTTGACCAACCAGTATTTGGATACCTTGAATACCTTTGCCTCTAAAGGCAATCAAACGATCTTTTTACCAAATACGCCAAATGGTGTGGATGATATCCGTACACAAATCTTGTCAGCCCTTCGTGCTGAGAAGAAATAATAGACTAAAGAGCCTGGAGTCAGGCTCTTTTTGTATTACCCTTGTAGCTTTGAGGATTAAAATCCTCCTCCACAAATTATAGAATCTTTTCTGAGTATTTAGGGAGTGATGGAGGAAGTGTTGAAAGCGCTTTTGTTTTGTGATATAGTCAAATTGATAGACTTGTTTAAAGAGGAATGCTTGTATGAGAAGAGAAGAAGTTTTGCGAAATCACTGGTTTTTTAGCCAAGAGGTGGGGAAAGAAGAGGCCTTGGCGCCGGATTTTCATAGAGAAAATTGGCAGGCTATTCAAGTGCCACATGACTGGAGTATTTACAATGATTTTGACCAGTATTCGCCAGCGCAAAATGAGGGTGGTCAGTTAAATGGTGGTCAAGCCTGGTATCGGACACAGTTTTACTTGGAAGAAGATGCCAGTCTTGTATCGGTGCGTTTGTTGTTTGATGGAGTTTACATGAATGCCCAAGTCTATATCAACGGGCAAGTGCTGGGCTATTATCCCAGTGGCTATACGCCCTTTTCTTATGATATCACGCCTTATCTAAGAAATGATGGGACGGCCAACCAGCTTGCGGTTTTTGTGGAAAATCAGCAACCTAGCAGTCGTTGGTACTCTGGTAGCGGTATTTACCGAGAAGTAAAATTATTGATTACAGATTCGGTGCATCTGGATTTATATGGGATTAAGATAGAAAGTCCCAAGCTAAAGGAACAAAGGCAATCTTGGGTGGAAACCCAGCTTGAAAGCAAGGTTTCAAATGATGGGCCTCAGTCCGTGTCGGTGTATTTGGAACAGAGTATCTGGTATGATGGCCAACAGCTGTCAGACTGGCAGGCGACAGACTCTATAGTGATTGAGTCTGGGGACAAACATCATTTCCAACAAGCAATATCAATTTTTCAACCCTTGCTTTGGGATATTGCTTCCCCTCACCTTTACCAATTGAAGACTCGTCTTTACAAAAATGGCATTTTGGTTAATGAAGAAGAAGAGACCTTTGGTTACCGCTATATGGATTGGCAAGCGGATAAGGGTTTCTTTCTAAATGGTCGCTGGTTGAAGATTCATGGGGTTTGTTTGCACCATGACTACGGAGCATTGGGAGCTGTGGAAAACAAGTCAGCTGCTGAGAGATGCTTGCGCCAGATGAAGGAAATGGGGGTCAATGCGATTCGAATCACCCATAATCCAGGCAGTAGCATCTTGCTGGATCTGTCTGCCAAAATGGGCTTACTCATCCAAGAAGAAGCCTTTGATACCTGGTATGGAGGCAAGAAAGAATATGACTATGGTCGCTTTTTTGAGGAAGAAGCGACTCATCCAGAAGCGAAAACAGGCGATTTCTGGTCAGATTATGATTTGCGCACCATGATTGAGCGTGGTAAGAACAATCCAGCGATTTTTATGTGGTCCTTGGGAAATGAAGTCAGTGAAGCAAATGGAGATGCTCATTCATTGAAGACGATCAAACGCTTGCTAGAAAGGGTTAAGGAGGTTGATGATAGCCGTTTTGTGACCATGGGAATGGATCAGTTCCGCTTTGGAGATGGGTCTGGAGGTCATGAAAAGATAGCCAATTTGCTGGATGTGGTGGGCTTGAATTACTCGGAAGATAATATTGATGGGATTCGCAAAAGACATCCCAAGTGGCGACTTTACGGATCTGAAACCTCATCGGCTACAAGGACGCGTGACAGCTATTTTCGCCCAGCTAAGGAATGGGTTGGGGATAATCGCCGCGTGCGGAATTTTGAACAGTCAGACTATGGCAATGATCGAGTTCCTTGGGGGAAGACGGCGACGGCTTCTTGGATAGCAGATAGAAATCGGCTAGACTATGCGGGTCAGTTTATCTGGACAGGAGTGGACTATATCGGTGAGCCGACTCCTTGGCACAATCAAAATGACACGCCTGTAAAGAGTTCCTATTTTGGGATCGTGGATACGGCAGGGATTCCTAAAAATGATTATTATCTCTATCAAAGTCAGTGGTTGGACCTAGATCAGCATCCCATGGTTCATATCCTACCCCACTGGAATTGGGAAATCAACAAGAGTTATCAACAAGTTGTGGATAAGTATGGGGATATCTCTGTTCGAGTGTATTCAAATGCTGGTTCAGTAGAGCTATTTCTCAATGGAAAATCCCAAGGCAGAAAGAATTTTCAGGAAAAATGGACTTCAGATGGTAGAAAATACCAAGAGGGAGCAAGTTCTGAACAACTTTATCTCGAATGGCGTTTGGCTTATCAACCAGGAGAATTGCATGCTGTAGCCTATGATTATCAAGGTCAGCTTGTGGCAGAAGATAGGGTGGTGACTGCAGGTAAGCCAGCCAAAATCGGGTTACATGCCGAGAAAACAAAACTGGAGCCAGATGGGCAAGACCTCCTTTATCTCTATTTTGATGTATTGGACAAGGATGGAAATTGGGTGCCGACGGCTTCCAATCAGCTTCATTTTCAAATTGAAGGCCCTGCTCGCATTGTGGGTGTGGATAATGGCAGGCAGGCCAGTCGTGAACGTTACAAGGCTCAGAAAAATGGTCGGTTTAAGAGGAAAGCCTTTCATGGCAGAGGTGTCCTCTTAGTTCAGAGCTTGGAGCAGGCAGGCCAAGTAAGACTAAAGGCCAGTGCCAGAGGGCTAGAGCCAGCAAGTTTTGATATCTTAGTGGGAGAGGCTTTGGCTACCCAACCAGTGAAAAATAAGCGCTTATTTGAGATTCGAGTGGACAAGCAGGCAGGATTACAAGAAGGGGCTTCCCCAGCTATTGGACTTTATCCACAAACTGTGGATAACCCTGTGAACAAGGTGGGGAATAGTGAAGTGATTTGGGAGACGAGTGGTAGTGCCCACGCCATTATCAAGCAGGGAGTGCTTCATTGCTTGTCTGCAGGCGACTTGGCTATCCGCGCCAGTTATCAAGGGAAAACCTATCAAACTCACTTACAGGTTGCAGAAAATACCTCACTAGGGCAGGCAGTTTCTGTAAGACCACTTCGCTTGTATACAGATAAGGGGACTTATCCACAGCTTCCATCTTCGGTCTTGGTGGACTATGAGTCTGGTGGTACAAAACGAGTCAAGGTTATTTGGGAGGAGATTTCTGAAGAAGATTTGGCAAGATTTCATGAGTTTACGGTATCTGGTCAGCTAGAAGGTCTGGATTTAAAGGCTTCTGCCCAGGTTTGTGTTCAAGGGATTTGCGCTATTGAGCCTGAGAGGGTTTGGACGCTTGTCAAGGAACCCCCACACTTACCAGACCGAGTCAAGCTAGTCTTATCAGATGGCAGACGAGATATGGCCAAGGTGACTTGGGACGAGCTTGATTCTCAAATCTATGCTCAGGTAGGAGAATGTGTGCTCACAGGACAAGTAGCGAGCTGTGAGTTGCCGGCAACAGTCACTATCCATGTGACAGATGCCAGTGTAGATGGGGAAGTTATTTCCAATCAGTGGACAGGATCCAACCTGCCTCTGGTCTTTGCTTCTCATTCAGAACCGAATCACCTAGCCTCTTACCTCAATGACAAGGTCATTGCTCGGAAAAAATCGACAGCCAATACTTGGATTGCCAAGTCAGAGCAAGCCAGCGTGGGCATTCTGTTTGGAGATGCAGGGATTTTAAAACCGCGATTTGTGGATAACGTGACCTTGTATTATGTTGAAAATCAAGAATATGTGGCTGTTGAGCCGACATTTATTGATTATTATGTAGGGAATGAGCCTAGCTTACCTCGGTCTCCAAATCATTTGGATAAGGATTCCCTGCTCAAGCAAGAGGAGAATTGGCGCCCTGTATCAGCTATCCGAAAAGTTTCAAGCAACAGGGATGAAGAGCTTCGTTTTGAATTTGACAAGGTAGAGACTTATGCCCTTCGTCTTCGATTTGAAGGCTTGGAAAGCCCTCTAGCGTTAACAGAATTGCAGGTACATGCCAAAAAAGTAAAGAAAAATGTAGATAGGAAGTAGTATGGTAAGAGAAATAAAACCGCACGGCCCCTTGCCTAGTCAGGCCCAGCTAGCGTATTTAGAGAATGAACTAGCAGCCTTTATCCATTTTGGTCCCAATACTTTTTATGATCAGGAATGGGGGACAGGTCAGGAGGATCCTGAACGCTTTAATCCAACAAAGTTAGACGCGCGTGAATGGGTTCGTGTACTTAAGGAAACGGGCTTTAAAAAGTTGATTTTGGTGGTCAAGCACCACGATGGCTTTGTCCTCTATCCGACGGCTCATACAGATTATTCGGTTAAGGCTAGTCCCTGGAGGAATGGAGAGGGGGACTTGCTTTTTGAAGTATCCCAAGCTGCTACTGAGTTTGATATGGATATGG
Source organism: Streptococcus sp. CF7_Ac1-8 (assembly GCF_024295435.1). Classification (GTDB taxonomy): domain Bacteria; phylum Bacillota; class Bacilli; order Lactobacillales; family Streptococcaceae; genus Streptococcus; species Streptococcus mitis_AP. Next base: position 84,362 of record NZ_JANCPI010000008.1, read on the forward strand.
GGGTCTACCTGTCACCATGGGATGCCCACAGTCCTCTCTACCATGTGGAGCGAGAAGTGGACTATAATGCCTATTATCTGGCTCAGCTGAAGGAGATTTTATCAAATCCTGCTTATGGAAATGGAGGGAAATTTGCTGAGGTCTGGATGGATGGTGCCAGAGGAGAGGGCGCTCAAAAGGTCAATTATGAATTTGAAAAATGGTTTGAAACCATTCGTGACCTGCAGGGAGATTGCTTAATTTTTTCAACAGAAGGCACCAGTATCCGATGGATTGGCAATGAACGAGGGTATGCAGGTGATCCCCTGTGGCAAAAGGTGAATCCTGATAAACTAGGAACAGAAGCAGAGTTGGACTATCTTCAGCACGGAGATCCCTCAGGCACGATTTTTTCAATCGGTGAGGCAGATGTCTCCATTCGACCGGGTTGGTTTTACCATGAGGATCAGGATCCTAAGTCTCTCGAAGAGTTGGTCGAAATCTACTTTCACTCAGTAGGACGAGGAACCCCTCTCTTACTCAATATTCCGCCGAATCAAGATGGACTCTTTGATGCAAAGGATATGGAACGCCTTTATGAATTTGCGACTTTTCGCAATGAGCTCTATAAAGAAGATTTGGCTCTGGGAGCTGAGGTATCTGGTCCAGCTCTTTCCGCAGACTTTGCTTGTCACCATTTGACAGATGGTCTTGAGACCAGCTCTTGGGCAAGCGATGCAGACTTGCCCATCCAGTTAGAACTCGACTTAGGGTCACCTAAAACTTTTGATGTAATTGAGTTAAGAGAAGATTTAAAGCTAGGGCAACGAATCGCTGCTTTTCATGTGCAAGTAGAAGTGGATGGCGTCTGGCAAGAATTCGGCAGGGGCTTTACAGTTGGTTATAAGCGCCTCTTGCGAGGTTCGCTAGTAGAAGCGCAAAAGGTGCGCGTGATGATTACAGAGGCACAATCTATGCCTGTATTGACCAAAATTTCCCTCTATAAAACTCCTAGCTTATCACAAAAAGTAGCTGTTCAGGGACTAGCATTTGCAGAAAAAAGTCTAGCTGTAGCAAAGGGAGAGACTCTTCATTTTAGGATTGAACGTAGCGAAAGTAGTACTCCTTTGGAGGCTAAGATTTCTATTCAACCGGGGACAGGTGTGCATGGTGTTGTCTATCAGGACGAGATCCAAGTTCTTCAATTCCAAGCAGGGGAAAGCACAAAAGATTTGTGCCTACCAACCCTGTATTTTGCTGCTGATAAGACCTTGGATTTCTATCTAAATCTGACTGTTGATGGACAGTTGGTTGATCAAGCTCATATTTTAGTTGAAACGAGATAAAATATCTTCACAATTCATTTCCTTTTCGAATAAATAGATAGAACCATCGAATCTAGTAAAATTAGATTTAAAACTGTGGTATAAGTGGTATAATAAGAGGAGGGAATGGATGATTCTCAGACATCCGGGCATTAGCCCAACAAATGACTTGGTTGCTAAGAAAATTTTTAGCAATCCAGAAATCACTTGTCAATTTATTCGCGATATGCTGGATTTACCAGCAAAAAATGTGACTATTTTGGAGGGAAGTAATATTCACGTCTTACCTTCCCAGCCTTACTCGGCCCAGGATTTCTATACCAGTATAGACGTCTTGGCGGAGTTGGATAATGGAACTCAAGTAATCATTGAGATTCAGGTGCATCATCAGAATTTTTTCATCAATCGCCTGTGGGCTTACTTGTGCAGTCAGGTCAATCAAAATCTAGAAAAAATTCGCCAACGAGAAGGTGATACACACCAGAGTTACAAACACATCGCACCAGTATACGCTATCGCAATTGTGGATAGCAATTATTTCTCAGATGACCTGGCTTTTCATAGATTTAGTATGCGAGAGGACACGACAGGTGAGGTCTTAACCATCACAAACAATGGACAAGAAAACCATCTGGTCAAGATGGCATTCTTGGAATTAAAGAAATACAGAGAAACCAGCAAAGACGAGGTTCGCAAACCGTGGTTGGAGTTTTTCGGAAATAAGCCCTTTACCCAAAACCCCCAGCGAGCCATTAGCCAAGCAGACCAACTGCTAGACTACAAGAGCTGGTCCGAGGAGGACAGGAAGATGTTTAGTCAACTACGTATGCGTGAAGAACAAGCCTTGTTAGCACAGGACTATGCTTTAGAAACAGCTAGGGCGGAAGGCATTGAAAAAGGACTGGAACGAGGTCTTGAACGTGGGCGAGCTGAGGGTATTGAAAAAGGTTTAGAACAGGGACTGGAACGAGGTAAAGTTGAAGGAAGGGAAGAAGGAAAACTTTTTGCTTTCCTAGACATGGTTTGCCAAGGTCTTCTGACTTCGGAGGTTGCAAGTCAGCAGTTGGGTATGACTGTCTCTGAGTTTGAAGAACTATTGAAAGAGCATCACAAATAAGGACTAAAAAAATACAGAGAAACCAGCAAAGACAAGGTTCGTAAACCGTGGTTGGAGTTTTTCGGGAACAAGCCCTTTACCCAAGAGCCAGAGCGAGCCATCAGCCAGGCAGATCAACTGCTGGACTACAAAAGCTGGTCCGAGGAGGACAGAAAAATGTTTAGTCAACTACGTATGCGCAAAGAACAAGCGTTATTGGCTCAGGATTATGCCTTGGAAACAGCTAGGGCGGAAGGTATTGAAAAAGGCTTAGAACGTGGTCGAGCTGAGGGTATCGAACAAGGACTGGAGCTCGGGAAAGCTGAAGGACAAATCTTTACCTTTCTGGATTTAGTACGCCAACATGTTTTAACTTCTGAATTTGCGAGTGAACAATTAGGCATGTCAGTCGCGGAGTTTGAAGCACTGTTGTAAATAGAAATGACATGTTATCGAACTAGATAGCATGTTTTATTTAGAGGATAAACCTATTTATCCGAGGGTTATGCGCAATTTTTTCAATATATTTAAAAAATCATATCTAAAATATATAATAGTAGATTAATTAAACATGCATAAAAACGTGAAAAAATGTGATATGAAACTTTCTGAAAATTAGCTATATTCCTAATTTTTTTTGCGAAAATTTCAAATTAAATAACTTGCATATATATCAAAAATAAAGTAGAATAGTCAGTGTAAGATTTCACGTTAAATATAATAATTATCCGTTGCTTCAGAAGCGGCTAGTTTCGCGTGAAAATCCCAAATATACTTCTAAAAGGAGATCCAAAATTAATGGAAAACAAAAACTCTATGAGTCGCGTTGAGCGTTTGCACCGTGAAAAGGTGACACGTTACTCTATTCGTAAATACAGCTTTGGTGCAGCTAGTGTGGCCGTTGCTGCTCTTTTCATGTTCTTAGGGAACGGAGCAGTATCAGCTGATATGACTGCTGTTCAACCGCAAGATACATCAGAGATTAAAGTTAAACCAACTGAAGAAAATACTGGCTCAGATAAGGTTCAGGAGGATACTACAAAACAAGTAGACAATACAGTTGTAGCGGAAGCTCCTGCTAAATCAGAAGAAGTAGTTACTCCAACTTTGGATAAGACCCAACTTGAAAGCTACATTTCAGAAATTGAAACAAAACTTTCTAACGGTTCTTACGATAACAAAACTGAAGAAAGTGTTGCAGTATTAAAAGCTGACTTAGAAGCTGCAAAAGCTACATTAGAGAATGCAACTACTCAAGCTGAACTAAAACAAGCTTACAGCAAACTTGTCACTACAGCTAACTCTAAATTAAAAAACAAACCTGTAGAGAAAAAAGAAACTCCAGCAGTAGATACAACTGAAGGTAAAGAAACTGTAGGTAAAACAGCAGAAAACACTGAGAAAAAATCAGAATCTAACTCAATCGAAAATACAGGTTCAAATGACCCACGTAACGGTAAAGAGATGGATAAAGATAATGCGTTACGTACAGAAACATCAAAAACTGTAGATAATATTACATATACTACTGAGTTCTCGAATGATGCTACAAAAGAAATCTATGTTTATAACAAAGAAGAGGCTAATGTAGAATTTAAAATCAATTCATCAACAAATAAAGTTACTTACGTTGAAACAACAGGGGGATCTAATCAGAAATTCACCACTGTTAACGATACAACTGTAACAGATGGATATGGGTATAATTTTGATAAAATCACTACAGAAACAGATACACCATTAACAGTAAGAATGACAGGGCAACCGAATGCTACTATCATGGGGAATAAAAACTATACGAAGACGGAAGCTCAAAACTTCGCTATGGGTGAACGTTATCTTCGTGTAACAGCAAAAGATGGATCTACAATGTCCCCAGCAGGTAATGGACTAACTCAACCGGGATACTTCAAGATTGTTCTTAAATCTCAAACATACAAATACAGCATCCAAGAACCAGCTTTAGATGGAGATAAAATTGGTGTTGATGATATTAACAACCTAACTGCCACAGAAATTGCCAAAATTAAAGAGAAAATTAATATTCAATATTCTGATACGGCAACGAAGCAAGATGCACGACTAGCGTCTCACAAAGGGGAAGTCTTAGCAGATAAATATTCAGTAGTGAAAGACATTGCTATTGCAAATGGAACAGTTACTGTTACCTATAACGATGACTCAGTAGACACTACTCCAATTTCAAATATTGCACGTACAAATGTAGCACCGACAGTATCAATTCCATACTCAGATCCAACTCCAAACAAAAAAGAAGTTTATCTATATACTGGAGAAGAAGCAGATGTTGATATTACATTTAACGATGATTCAGGAAAAATTAAATCAGCTGCCCTTAAAAAAGGTGGAAATATTGCTTTAAATAACGTTGGTGGAAATCCAGATCTACAAGATAATGAATGGGGATTCACTGTAACAGCGATTAATTCTGAAACTGCTACACCAGCAAAAATTAAAGTAACAGGACAAGTTTCAGGGATAGCAGAAAATAAACTGCCAAAAACAGAAAACGATTCTTTAGAGCTTGTAACACGTTTTGCCACAGCAACAGATAAAGATGGAAAAGAAATTAATAATATTGCTGTAAAAAATAAAAATAATGGAGAAGTAGTAGGTTCTTACCTTACTGACCCAGGTGCTGTAACATTCGTATTAAAAGCACAAGCTAAGAAATATGATATCGTTACACCAACAGAAGAAGATAAAGTAGCAGTAGCTGATCCTACGGCTGTAACTGATGAAGAATTTGCTAAAATTAAAGCGAAATTAGAATATTCTAGAACTAATGAAGACAAAAATCTAGAGTCTAAACGTGGTGAGGCAGTAGATAATACTGATAACAAAGTTGCTACAATTACTAAAGAAGGTAATAATATTGTTGCAACATATAAAGATGGTTCTAAAGATATCAGACCATTAACAGACTTCACTAAATTAGATAAACAACCTGCTATCGATGCAGTAAATACAGCAGCAACTGAGAAAATTGCAGCGATTAACTCAACTTCAAATGCTACTGATGAAGAGAAACAAGTAGCAATCGATAAAGTAAATGCTGATAAAACAGCAGCTTTGACAGCAATTAATGGTGCTACTACAAAAACAGCTCTTGATACGGCTAAAGACGCAGGAACAACTGCAATCGCAGCAGATAACCCAGTAGTTGCTAAGAAAGCAGCAGCAAAAGCAGATGTAGAAGCAGCTCGTAAAGCTAAGGAAGACGCTATTAAAGCAAATCCAAATCTGACACAAGCAGAAAAAGACGCAGCAATTGCGAAAAATAATACGGCAGCAGCAGAAGCAACTAAAGCTATTGACGCTGCAACAACAAACGATGCAGTAGATACAGCAAAAACTGCAGGAACTACAGAAATTGGTAAAGTTAATCCAGTAGCAAAAGAAAATGCTAAAGAAGCTATTGGCAATGCATTAACAGCTAAAAATCAAGAAATTGATAACCGTACAGATTTGTCAGATGCTGAGAAAAAAGCTGCTAAAGATGAAGCTCAAAAATTAGCAGATGCTGAATTAGCTAAGATTAACGCTCAACCTGATAATGCAGAGACACCAGAAAAAGCGACAGAAGCTCAAACAGCGGTAGATGCAGCAAAAGATAAAGGTGTAGCAGATGTTAAAGCTGTAAATCCAGTAGCTAAAGAAGAAGCTAAGAAAGCAATTGCGAAAGAATTAGAAGATAAAAATTCTGAAATTGATAAACGTACAGACTTAACTGATGAAGAAAAAACAGCAGCAAAAGCTGAAGCTAAGAAACTAGCAGATGCTGAATTAGCAAAAATTAATGCTCAACCTGATAATGCTGATACACCAGAAAAAGCAGCAGAAGCTCAAAAAGCAGTAGATGCAGCTAAAGATAAGGGTGTAGCAGATGTTAAAGCTGTGAATCCAGAAGCAGCTAAGAAAACTGAAGCTAAACAAGCAATCGATGATGCATTAGCAACTAAAAACAAAGAAATCGATGAACGTACAGATTTAACTCCAGAAGAGAAAACTAAAGCTAAAGAAGCAGCAAAAGCGCAAGCAGACGTAGCAAAAGCTGCAGTTGATAATGCAACTACAAATGCAGCAGTTGATAAAGCTAAAGCAGATGGAACTACAGCAGTTGCAAATGTAACTCCAGTAGCAAAAGCAGAAGCTAAGAAAGCAATTAATGATGCGTTAACAGCTAAAAACAAAGAAATCGATGCTCGTACAGACTTAACTGATGAAGAAAAAACAGCAGCTAAGAATGAAGCAAAAGATAAAGCTGACGCTCAATTAGCTGAAATTGCTAAACAACCTGATGCAGCAGCTACGCCAGAAGCAGCACAAACGGCACAAGCAGCAGTAGATGCAGCTAAGAAAACAGGTGTAGATGAAGTTACAGCTGTAAATCCAGTTGCGGTTAAGAAAACAGAAGCTAAACAAGCAATTGATGATGCCTTAACAGCTAAAAACAATGCTATTGATGCACGTACAGACTTAACAGATGCTGAGAAAAAAGTAGCTAAAGACAAAGCGGCAGAAGAAGCTAAGAAAGCTAAAGAAGCAATCGATTCAGCTACAACAGATGTAGCAGTAGATACAGCTAAAACATCTGGTTTAGGAGAAGTTGCTAAAGTAAATCCAGTAGCTAAAGAAGCCGCTAAGAAAGCAGTAGCAGACGAATTAGCTAGAAAAGAAGCAGAAATTGATGCGCGTACAGACTTAACAGATGCAGAGAAAGCAAAAGCTAAGAAAGAAGCGCAAGATAAAGCTAAAGAAGCAACAGATGCAATTAATGTACAACCGGATAACGCAGATACACCAGAAAAAGCGACAGAAGCTCAAAAAACAGTAGATGCAGCAAAAGATAAAGGTGTAGCAGATGTTAAAGCAGTAAATCCAGTAGCGAAAGAAGAAGCTAAGAAAGCGATCGCAGATGAATTAGCTAAGAAAGAAGCAGAAATCGATGCACGTACTGATTTAACGCAAGAAGAAAAAGACGCAGCTAAGAAAGAAGCTCAAGATAAAGCAAAAGCAGCAACAGACGCTATTAACGCACAACCGGATAACGCAGATACACCAGAAAAAGCGACAGAAGCTCAAAAAGCAGTAGATGCAGCTAAAAAATCAGGTGTAGATGAAGTTAAAGCAGTAAATCCAGAAGCCAAAGCTAAACCAGCAGCTAAGAAAGCCATCGAAGATAAATTAGCAAAACAATTGGAAGACATTGCTAACACTCCAGATGCTACAGATGATGAGAAGAAAGTTGCAGCAGATGCAGCTAAAGCTCTAGCAGAAGAAGCTAAGGAAGAAATCGATAAAGCTGGAACAGATGCAGAAGTTAAGCAACTTCAAAAAGAAGCTGAAGGTGAAATTGAAAAATCTGTACCTGTTGTAGAAGATAAGCCAAATGCTCGTAAAGCAATTGATGAAGAAGCAACAGCTAAAAAAGCAGCAATTGACGCTCGCGACGACTTGACTCCTAAAGCTAAAGAAGATCTTAAAGCTCAAGTAGATGCAATCGCAGATCAAGCTAAGAAATCTGTAGATGCAGCTAAAACCGCAGACGCTGTTAATGGAATTGAAGAGTCAGATAAAGCGGCTATTAATGCTGTAGGTGAAGTGAATATTCCGGCTGACAAAGTTCTTGTAAATGATCCAAGTGCTTTAACAGATGATGAAAAAGCTAAGGTCTTAGAAGCTGTTAAGAAAGTAAATCCAGATGCTAAAGAAATCACTCAAGACGCAGATGGAAATGTTACTGTTACAACTCCAGATGGACACAAAGAAATCATCACTCCTGAGCAAGTAGTGAAAACTGCAGATACAGCAAATGATCCAAAAGCAGGTAACGATATCGTTAAACCAGCTGATAAAGTGGTTGTAAATGATCCAGCTAAGTTGACAGATGCTGAGAAGGAGAAGATTAAAGCAGCAGTTGAAGCTGTAAATCCAAACTCAATTGTAGTAGTTGATGACAAAGGAAATGCTAAAGTTTCAACTCCAGATGGTCAAACACAAGTTATTCCTGTAGAAGAATTAGTACGTACTGTTGAAGATACTAAGAAACCAAACGCAGGCAACGACATCGTAAAACCGGCTGACAAGACTGTAGTAGCAAATCCAGATGCTCTCACTCCAGAAGAGAAGAAAGCCATCGAAGACAAGGTTAAAGCAGTCAACCCAGGAGCAACTGTAGCAGTAGACGACAAAGGCAACGCCACAGTCACAACCCCAGAAGGTAAGACAGCAGTCATTCCAGCAGCAGACTTGACGAAAGATCCAG
>NZ_JANCPI010000009.1:0-87184 GCF_024295435.1 Streptococcus sp. CF7_Ac1-8
ATTCCGCAATTTGATTTAAGTTTACTTCTGCAACTGTGTCATTACCAAACATAGAGATAATCATTTTTACTTTATTGTTATCAATCTCTGTAATCTTACCAGTATAATCTGCAAAAGCACCATCAATAATACGTACAGTTTGACCAACTTCGACATCAATATCAAACTCTTGTACAGTTTGTCCCATAGAAACCAAGATATCACGGATTTCTTGTTCCAATAATGGAGTTGGTTTTGATCTATTTCCGTGAGATCCGACGAAGCCTGTAACGTTTGGTGTGTTTCGAACAACAAACCAAGCTTCATCTGTCATGACCATTTCTACAAGAACATAACCTGGAAAGCGATTTTCTTCTACTTCTTTTCTCTTTCCATTTTTTTCAACTTGCACTGTTTGTGTTGGAATTTCAACACGTAAAATATTATCCAACATATTGTAGGTTTGTGCACGTTGTAATAGATTTTCTTTTACCTTATTTTCATAACCAGAATAAGTTTGTAAGACAAACCATCCTTTATCAAAACTATCCATGATACTTCCTTTCATAATAGAAGACTTTTAGCGGGAATAACTCCACAGTTCTTCTAAAAAATGTTAATAAATCGAATCAAACCTGAAACAATCAACTGGTCAAAAATATAAATAATCACAACAAAGAAAGCAGTGTATTCCATGATAGAACGAAAATCTCTCCAGCTTTCCTTGCGAGTTGGCCATGTTGTGTCTTTAAGAAGTCTAAAAATATCTCCAATAAAACGCATCGCTCTCTCCTATCTCGTTTCTCTGTGTGTAGTATACTTACCACAATGTTTACAAAATTTATTTACTTCTAGTCGTGTTGGCTTGGGGTTTCCACTGATCTTGATTGAATAGTTTCTAGAACCACAAACCGCACAAGCTAGGCTTGCTTTTTTTAGTGCCATAACGCCTCCATCTTATCTATTATAACAAGAAAGCTAGGCTTTGACAAGCATCTTAACGAAATAGATTGACTACCGAATCCCATATTGTTTGTGCTTTTTCCTTAATTTTAGCATCTGATATAGCACGACTCGCCTCATCTACCAGATTTTGTGCACGACTTCTAATATCAGAAATGGTATCATCCGTCTGATTGGTTTCGTTACTCTGTACTTGATTACTTGTATTGGCTGGTGCAATTCCATTTTGCTTATAAGCATTTTCAACTGTAAAGGTACTTCCTGGCGTATAAGGTAAAATTGTATTTGCAATGTTTCTAAAGACATGGGCTGCACCGTTTGAAGTAGATCCTGCTAGATAGTGGCTTTCATCAGTGGTAGGGAAACCAAGCCAGTGACTAATCACCACATCCGGAGTATAACCAATTACCCACTGGTCACTTGTATATACCGGATTAAAAACTGCTTCAGTTGTACCAGTTTTTCCTGCCATGACATAGTCTGCAGGTGATGAACTAATACCTGTTCCGTTTGTAAATGTTCCCAACATCATACTGGTCATCTTGTCAGCTACAGATTTATCAATCACCCGTTTTTGTGAATTTTTATAGCTCGCAATGACCTGACCACTAGCATTTTCAATTCTACTAATAAAATGAGCTTCCGGCATTAAACCTTCATTTGCAAAGGCAGCATATGCTTGAGCCATTTGAAGAGGGTTGGTTTCAACACCGCTTCCCAAGGCGACACCAAGAACACGATCGACCTTTTCCATGTTTAGTCCGAATTTTTCGCCCGCCTCAAAAGCCTTATCAACGCCCAAATCATTAACAGTGGCAACAGCAGGCAGATTAAGCGATTCTGCCAAGGCTTGATACATAGGAACTTCTCGACTCGTTTTGATCCCTGCATAGTTATCAACCTTATAGCTGTCATACTGCATGGTATGGTTATCCAACTGCTTATTCAAAGCCCAGCCAGCTTCAACTGCAGGCGTATAAACAACTAAAGGCTTAATTGTAGAACCAGGGCTACGTTTTGATTGAGTTGCATAGTTGAAATTCCGGAATCCAGTTTTATCATTGCCAGCAACCTGACCGACAATTCCACGAACTCCACCTGTTTTCGGTTCAAGAGCTACACTTCCTGATTGAGCAAATGTTCCATCCTCTGCCCTAGGAAATAGCGCTGTATTTTCATAGACAACCTGCATATTTGCTTGATAGTTTTGGTCCAGCTCTGTATAAATGCGGTAGCCATTATTAACAATTTCTTCCTCTGTTAGATTATACTTGGAAATGGCTTCGTTAACCACCGCATCAAAGTAAGAAGGATAGCGGTAATCTGAGATTTTTCCTTCATACTTATCGTGCAATTGCGAAGTCATATCAACTTCTGCAGCTTCGGTTTCTTGGTTTTTATCAATGTAACCCGCTGCAAGCATATTTTGCAAGACAGTATCACGACGATTAGTAGAATCTTCTACAGATTTCAAGGGGTTATACAGTTCCGGTCCTTTGAGCATCCCTGCCAGAGTCGCAGCTTGATCCAGACTCACTTCTGATGCAGAAACTCCAAAGTATTTCTTACTCGCATCTTCTACACCCCACACACCATTTCCAAAATAGGCATTGTTAAGGTACATGGTTAAGATCTGATCCTTACTATATTTTTTTGTTAATTCTAAGGCAAGGAAAAATTCTTTTGCTTTTCTCTCAACAGTTTGATCCTGCGACAGATAGGCATTTTTAGCCAGCTGTTGAGTAATAGTAGAACCACCACCTGAACGACCAGCAGTGACAATCGCCAAGAAGAAACGACCATAGTTAATCCCGTCATTTTTATAAAAAGAACGGTCTTCTGTCGCAATAACGGCATTCTGCAAATTTTTACTTATATCAGTCAATTCAACATAAGTTCCTTTTTGACCAGATAAGGCACCAGCCTCCTTTTCTTCACGGTCAAAAATGATAGTCCGAGTTTTCAAGGCGTTTTGCAAATCGTTAACATTGGTTGACTTAGCTACAGCAAACAAATAGGTTCCAACTAGCAAGCTTGCACTCAAACCTAGTATAAGGACAATCTTTGTTAGATGATAGCGACGCCAGAATTTTCGAATTGGACCTACTTGGGCTAATTTTTTTCGATCACTACGAGAGCGACGTAAGCTAGTAGAATCAGAGTCCTCTAGTTCACTTGTTTCTTTTTTAAAAAGAGAAAGAAATTTCTCGAATAATTTATCTAATTTCATGCGTTTATTTTATCATCTTCATCATAGGAAGACAAGAATTTAGCTATTTCCTATCAAAATAGGTCTTTTTTTGTTACAATATCTGTATGAAATTCACATTTACATTACCAGACTCTCTACCTCAAATGACGGTAAAGCAATTACTTGAGGAACAACTCCTCATCCCTAGAAAAATCCGTCATTTTTTGAGAATCAAGAAACACATTTTGATTAATCAGCGAGAAGTTCATTGGAACGAGACGGTAAATCCTGGAGATATTTGCCAGTTAACTTTTGACAAGGAAGATTATCCCGAAAAAGAAATCCCTTGGGGCAATCCTAACCTCGTTCAAGAGGTTTATCAAGATCAACACTTGATTATTGTCAACAAACCAGAGGGGATGAAAACGCATGGTAATCAGCCAAACGAAATCGCCCTTCTTAACCATGTCAGTGCCTATGTTGGCCAAACCTGCTATGTTGTTCATCGTCTAGACATGGAAACCAGTGGCTTGGTTCTCTTTGCCAAAAATCCTTTTATCCTGCCTATTCTCAATCGCTTACTGGAGAAAAAAGAGATTTCTAGGGAATATTGGGCACAGGTCGACGGACATATCAACAGCAAAGAACTTGTTTTCAAAGACAAAATTGGGCGTGATCGCCATGACCGCAGAAAACGAATAGTTGATACAAAAAATGGGCAATATGCTGAAACGCATGTAAGCAAATTAAAGCAATTCCCAGACAAAACTTCCTTGGTTCGTTGCAAACTAAAGACCGGGCGAACCCATCAGATTCGTGTGCACCTTTCGCATCATAACTTCCCTATTTTAGGCGACCCTCTCTATAATAGTAAATCAAAAACAAGTCGGCTTATGCTCCACGCCTTTCGACTGTCCTTTACCCATCCGCTTACTCTAGAGAAATTAAGCTTCACTACCCTATCAGATACTTTTGAAAAAGAGTTAAAAAAGAATGGATGATAGCGTCATCCATTTTTAAATATTTAAAAAGCAAGACCAGAGGCCTTGCTTTTTTATCGACTCAAGAATTATTTAGCGATTTTTGCGAAGTATTCAAGAGTACGAACAAGTTGTGCAGTGTATGACATTTCGTTGTCGTACCATGATACAACTTTAACCAATTGTTTACCGTCAACGTCAAGAACTTTAGTTTGAGTTGCGTCAAACAATGAACCGTAAGACATACCTAAGATATCTGAAGATACGATTGGATCTTCAGTGTATCCGTATGATTCGTTTGAAGCTGCTTTCATAGCTGCGTTCACTTCGTCAACAGTAACGTTCTTTTCAAGAACTGCTACCAACTCAGTTACAGAACCTGCTGGAACAGGAACACGTTGAGCAGCTCCGTCCAATTTACCGTTCAATTCTGGGATTACAAGACCGATAGCTTTTGCAGCACCAGTTGAGTTAGGAACGATGTTTACAGCACCAGCGCGAGCACGGCGAAGGTCACCACCACGGTGTGGTCCGTCAAGGATCATTTGGTCACCAGTGTAAGCGTGGATAGTAGTCATCAATCCTTCAACAACACCAAAGTTATCTTGAAGAGCTTTAGCCATAGGAGCCAAGCAGTTTGTAGTACATGAAGCACCTGAGATAACTGTTTCAGTACCATCAAGAACGTCGTGGTTAGTGTTGAATACAACTGTTTTAACGTCGTTTCCACCAGGAGCAGTGATAACAACTTTTTTAGCTCCACCAGCGTGCAAGTGTTTTTCAGCAGCTGCTTTCTTAGCAAAGAAACCAGTAGCTTCAAGAACGATTTCTACACCGTCGTTAGCCCAGTCGATTTGTTCTGGATCACGTTCAGCAGAAACTTTGATGAATTTACCGTTAACTTCAAATCCACCTTCTTTAACTTCAACAGTACCGTCGAAACGACCTTGAGTTGTGTCGTATTTCAACAAGTGTGCAAGCATAACTGGATCTGTAAGGTCGTTGATACGAGTAACTTCAACACCTTCTACGTTTTGGATACGACGGAAAGCAAGACGACCGATACGTCCGAAACCGTTAATACCAACTTTAACTACCATTAGTGATTTCCTCCTTATGAAAATCATGAAATTTTTATTGTGAAAAGAGTAACTTGAATCACTACAAATCACCTTTCAACAAACCTATTATATAACTATTTGAGTTGAATTGCAAGTACGGGCATTGTTTTTCTATGTTAGTTTCTTTTTAAGACTATAAATCAAGAACTCCCTTACTATTCATATCGTAGCGATTCTACTGGATCCATTTTACTAATTTTACGCGCTGGGAAGTAGGCTGAGACATAACCAAGTAATAGAGCGAAAACTAGAGTTCCTAAAATAGATAGAAGATTTAATTCAAAAACCTTAGTGATGGATGGGTAAAAGTGACTTACAACCACATTCGCCAAACTTCCCACCCCTTGTGCAACCAAAAATGCCAGCAGCAAGGCGATTCCTACAATCCAGATAGCCTCGTAAATAAAAATCCCTTTGACATCACGATTTTGATAGCCAACTGCCTTCATGACACCTATTTCCTTAGAGCGTTGCATGATATTGATGTAAATGATGATACCAATCATGACCGCTGCTACCACAATAGCTTGTGATGAAAGCACAATCAACAATCCCTGAATGACACGAATAAAAGTAATCACAATATCAAGAACCTTCTGTTGAGAAAGAACAGTATACTTCTTGTTTTTCTGCAATTCTTCTGTTATCGCTTTTGTTTGTGATGGATCTTTGAGTTCCAATATAAAATAAGATACAGCTTTTGTAAATCCAGCTTCTTTCAAAATTGTTTCCATTTGACTAGACGGCATGAAACTGTTACTGTCCTCCATGTCATCTTCATCATTGATCACACGCACAATCTTCGTTTGAAATTGAGCAGTCTTGCTAGCTTCGGCAGCATTTTCTACAATACTTGCTGAGACTGATTTGCCAATAACATCACTAGCTGTCAGATTGTTTCCTGTCTGTTCATTCCAATTTTTTAGTAAACTGCTTGGAATCGTCAACCCCTGTTCATTTGCATCAGTATAGAGGGAACCGGCTAATACTTTGTCCGCCTCATTACTACTAACAGAAATACTTGTATCCTCATAGAGACTCACTACTTGAGCATAAGAAGGCATCGTTTGACTCAGATCCATTTCTTGCCCATCTATAGTAATATTTGACATGGTCATCCCAAAAGGACTCTCCAAATATTTAATAGCTTCTTTTCCAACTGTATCCGTGATATAGTTCTTATCATCTTGGTTCAAAAAGCCTCGTCCAGCATTTTCTGTGTTTAAAGCAATCTGAACTTGAGAAGGAATTTGACCTCCATTCGTATTTTCATCAATCATCGAAATCAATGCATTTCCCAAGCCGAAAGAAATTAAGACTCCTACAAAACCGATTGAGGTTGCTAGCGCAATCAATAAGTTACGCCACTTTCTTTCCAGAAAGTTATTTAAAGAAAGTTTGAATTTGTTTTTCAATGATAATCCTTTATTTTTTGACTTCTTCAACGACTTCACCATCCTTCATTTTGATAATCACATCTGCATATGCAGCAACCTCTGGATTATGGGTTACAATCAATACTGTTTTCCCTGTCTGGGCTAAATTTTTAAATACTTCCAATACCATTTCTTGAGATTGAGAATCCAGTGACCCCGTTGGCTCATCTGCTACAATCATATCAGGCTGATTTACCAAGGCACGCGCGATTGCTACGCGTTGCTTTTGCCCGCCAGAAAGCTGTTTAACATTTTTAGCCATAAAAGGCTCCATTCCTAAGCTACTTAATTGCTCCTTTGCAATCATTGTCATCTCCCTGTCAGATAAATCTTTGACATAGAGAGGTAGCTTGACATTGTCCAAGACAGATTGATGAGGAATGAGGTTGAAGTTTTGAAACACAAATCCAATCTTGTTTTTACGAAATTGAGTTAGTTCAATCTCTGATAAGTCACGGAGAGATTCCCCTTTAAATTCTAAAACTCCTTCATATTGTCTATCTAGACCACTGATGATGTTTAGCAAGCTAGTTTTGCCACAGCCTGACGGCCCGTAAATCGCTGTAATTTTACCTTTTGCAATCTGCAGGTTAATATTTCTTAGAGCCTGCTCTTGATGTTTACCGTCCAAAGTGTAAAACTTTGAAATATTTTTAATGGATAAAATGAACATTCTTTCCCCCTTATTTAAAACTGTTATCGTCATACATCATAATTATAGAAAATCCTTCAAGCTACATCAGCGCAGATTTACCACCCTTTAAGCCTACTACTTAGAACTTTCTCTCTATTCCCTAGTTTGCTTCTGGATGTATATCAAGTAAAATTCATTTTAACAAAAAAGCGACATTTCCCCAATGACAGAAATGTCACTCCTATAAAGCATTTAACAATACCTTTCTAAGTCTTCGCTCCATTCATTATCTAAACTAACGATTAACTGCTCATTGCCAAACATCCTCGCCATCATTTTTGCTTCTTCATACTTTTGTTTGGCTGTTTCATAATCCTTCTGAATATAATATTTCCACTCCACCATCAAGACAATCGGTTGTTTTTGAAAATCTCGTGTTTTTTGCCCTATTTTATTTAAAGTCTCGACTGCCCTCTTAAAATAATGAAGCAACCCCATAATCTCTATACAAGTTAAAGAAGCTAACAAGGAATCTCTAAGCAAGTTAAAGAAGCTAACAAGGAATCTCTAAGCAAGTTCAAACAATCGAACTCTATCTTATCAACCTGAGAACTTAGTTTGTCATGAAAACAAAGAATGGTTTCATGCTCAGATTCTTTTATCTCACCCACATTTAAACCATCCATTAACTGACAGTTGAAATACAGTCTCAATTTCAACAAGTCCTCGGCTTTATATACATCTCTGGATAGTAAGTCTTGAAGACCGTCCTCAATCACACTGCTTCCATATAAGGAATTACTAGTCATTCTCACTGCATCTATTGCTTGAAGGCAATCCACTAGCACTTTCTCATCACGTGGCAAATCATCATAAAAATTCTCAAAAATCTCATCGAAATATTCTTCCTTCTGCTCCTGCAACTCCTTGTCTCCATAGTCAGGATGATGTAAAAGAAAGTATTTTAATTCTTGGTAACGCTTGGGTAATTCCTTATAGTCTGGCATCAAGACATAGGAGGGAATTTCTAGCCTATCTGCAATATATTCTAGTGTTTTTATAGTCGGTCGAAATTCTCCTTTTTCGATTCTCACCAACTGACGCACTGATAATTCAGACTCATCTCCACAAAAAACAGGGCGACTAAGTCCTTTCTCCTCTCTAAGAATCCTCACCTTTTCCCCTAGCTCTTTCATCTCTTACATTTCTCCCTCGCACGATTATAAAAGATTTGATTTTCAAATAAATATATGCGATGATTATACCATTTTTCAAATAGAATTACAAAAAAGAGACAGGAAATTCCTGCCTCTAGGCTGATAACAATTATTTACGGCGTCCTGGTCTTTCTTTGTAGCCATAGTAAGAATCTTCGATGATTTCTTGCATATGGTCAACCATTGGAAGACGTGGGTTTGCAGGTGAACATTGGTCTTCATAAGCAAGGAAGGCCAATTCACGAGAATGTTCTTTCCATTCTTTTTCATCGATTCCTTGTGCTTTGAAGTTCATTTGGATACCTACGCGCTCACCAAGTTCGTAGACAGCTTTTGCGTAAGATTCCACACCTTCTTCTGGAGTAGAAGCTGGAAGTCCAAGCATGCGTGCGATATCTTGGTATTTTTCATCTGCACGGTAGTAGTTGTACTTAGGCCATGTTGCTGTCTTAGCTGGACGTGTACCGTTGTAACGGATAACGTATGGAAGCAAGATAGCATTTGTACGACCGTGGATTGTGTGGAATTGCGCACCAATCTTATGGGCCATTGAGTGAGAAATACCTAGGAAGGCATTGGCAAAGGCCATACCAGCGATTGTTGAAGCGTTATGCATTTTCTCACGTGAGTGGAAGTCTGCGTTCTTAACTGAGCTTTCAAGGTTTTCGAATACAAGTTTAATTGCTTGAAGCGCAAGACCGTCAGTGTAGTCGCTAGCCATTTGTGATACGTAAGCTTCAGTCGCGTGGGTCAATACGTCCATACCAGTGTCCGCAGCAACAAATCCAGGAACTGTCAATACCAAAGCAGGGTCTACGATTGCCACAGTTGGTGTCAATGAGTAGTCAGCGATTGGGTATTTACGGTTGTTTGCTTTATCAGAGATAACAGCAAATGGTGTTACTTCAGATCCTGTACCAGATGTAGTTGGAATCGCGATGAATTTAGTCTTCTTACCAAGCAATGGGAACTTGAAGGCACGTTTACGGATATCCATGAATTTTTGAACAAGGTCACGGAAGTCCACTTCTGGTTGTTCATAGAAGAGCCACATTACTTTAGCAGCATCCATTGGAGATCCACCACCGAGAGCGATGATTGTATCTGGTTTGAAGGCACGCATGATTTCAGTACCACGTTCAACTGTAGTGATATCTGGATCTGGTTCTACATCAGCAAAGATTTGGTAAACAACCTTATTGCGACGAAGGTCAAGTTGTTCGATGATACGATCAAGGAAACCAAGCTCTACCATGGCATGGTCAGTAACGATCATGACACGTTCAACGTCACGACATTTTTGAAGGTATTGAATTGAATCACGTTCAAAGTATGTTTTTGAAGGAAGTTTCATCCATTGCATGTTATTTCTCCGTCTTCCGACTTTTTTGATATTCAAGAGGTTAATGGCACTAACGTTATCCCCAACTGAGTTGCGTCCGTAAGAACCACATCCGAGTGTCAATGATGGCAAGAAGGCATTGTAAACGTCCCCGATACCACCGAAAGTAGAAGGTGAGTTACAGATAACACGAATAGCTTTAACAGCTTTACCAAATTCTTTAGTCAATTCTTCATCGGCTGTGTGGATGGCTGCTGAGTGTCCAAGACCGTTAAATTCAACCATTTGACGAGCCTTAGTAATACCGTCTTCACGGCTTTCAGATTTCAAAACTGCGATAACTGGTGACAATTTTTCACGAGTCAATGGCTCGTTTTCACCAACTTCTTTACATTCAGCAGCAAGAATGTTTGTTCCTTCTGGAACTGTAAATCCTGCTTGTTCTGCAATCCAAGTTGCTGGTTTACCAACGATGTCAGCGTTCAATTTTGCACCAGCACAGTTTTTGCTATTTGCTTTCACGCCGAAGCAGAACTCTTCAAGAAGTGCTTTTTCTTTTTTGTTTACAAAGTAAGTATGATATGATTTGAACTCTGCTACAAATTCATCGTAAATTTCTTTATCAATGATAACCGCTTGTTCAGATGCACAGACCATACCATTGTCAAATGATTTAGACATGACGATATCGTGTGCAGCTTGGCGGATGTTAGCTGATTTTTCAACATAAGCTGGAACGTTTCCGGCACCTACCCCAAGAGCTGGTTTACCACATGAGTATGCAGCTTTAACCATAGCATTACCACCTGTTGCAAGGATTGTTGCAACACCTTCGTGGTTCATAAGGGCACTAGTTGCTTCCATAGATGGTTCAGTAATCCACTGTACACAGTTTTCAGGAGCTCCTGCTTTAATCGCAGCATCACGAACGATTTGAGCTGCGTGAGCTGATGATTCTTGAGCTGATGGGTGGAAGGCAAAGACGATTGGATTACGTGTCTTCAATGAAATCAATGCCTTAAAGATTGCTGTTGATGTTGGGTTTGTTGTTGGAGTGATACCACAAACAACACCAACTGGTTCAGCGATAAGAGTCAAACCTGTTACATCGTCTTCTTCGATAACACCAACTGTTTTAGTGTGGCGCATGTTGTTTACTACGTGTTCACAAGCAAACAAGTTCTTAGTTGCTTTGTCTTCAAATACACCACGTCCTGTTTCTTCATAGGCATGTAGAGCCAATTCTCCGTGGGCATCCAAAGCTGCCACTGACGCTTTAGCTACGATGTAATCGACCTGTTCTTGGTCGAGTTTACGCATTTCCTCAAGAGCAACTAAAGCTTTTTGCACCAAGCCATCGACATGCTTTTCAGCAGCGAGTTTCTTTTCTTCTGGTGTCACAGTTTTTTTATCAGCCATATTTTCCTCCATAGCTTTCAAGGATTGATATCCTTTGTTAATTTTTTCACAAGTTTATTATAACGCATTATTTCAACTTTGTAAACAGTTTCATAAACATTTCACAAAGAATTTTTTATTGTTTGTGAATTTTTTCTCATTTTCTTTACTTATCACGTTTTTTCTTTAGAGTTTGTGAAAATCATTTCAAATATTTTTTATTTCACAAACTTACTTGGAAGAGGGATTTGGAAAGAGATAGATTTTCTAGTAAGCGCTTACTTTTAGGTGCTAACAATACCTCCTTTGATAAGGAGGCTTTATTTTTGTTGAAAAACGCCTTGTTTAAAAGTCCCTTCATAAACAACTTCTTGTTCTGTTGTTAGTTTCCCTTTTCCTTCAGCCTGACCATTTACAAAATCACCTTCGTAGGTCCAGCCTTCTTTAGATTGAAAGGTACCTTTTCCGTTGAAGGCTCCATTGTTGAAACCACCAGTATACTGGTCTCCATTTTGGAAGGTAATGGTACCTTGTCCATTCATTTTACCACGTACAAGACTGCCATCGTAAACAATGGTTCCATTATCAAGCTTTAGAACACCTTTTCCGGGAATATTTAGAAAAAAGACGAGCACAGCACAAAAAACAATCGTAACTACTGCCAAAAGCTCTAAACGTTGACGAGTCAGATAGACACGATACTTTTCGTAAAAATTCTTAAGATTTTCCATCTTCACTCTCCTTCTCTAAACGTTCTAACCATGCTTGACACCCCTCTTGAACACGCTGATAGGTTTCCTCAAAATCTCCTGTATACCAAGGATCTGGAACACTTTCAGATGCAAATGAGTAAATCTTATCTTGACAGTCTACTGGACACATCTGACGTAAGTCAGAAACATTTGAAGCATCCATTCCGATAATATAATCAAAGGCTTCAAAATCTTCCTTACTAATCTGAAGCGATGTTTTGGTTTTGTCGTAAGGAATCTCATACTGTTGAAAAATCCCTTGAGTTCCCTTATGAATCGGATTGCCATGTTCCCAAGAAGAAGTCGCTCGACTTTGGATTTCATAATTATCTGTCATTGATTTCATAACAAACTCAGCCATAGGGCTGCGACAAATATTTCCCAAACAGACAAAGACTAGTTTTTTCATCCCATTTCCTTTCTTTTATAGAAAAACGGGAGTTAGTAATCCCGTCTTATTTTTCAATTGCGCCTTCTAGTGAAGCTGTTTCTTTCAGCGGTAATACGGTCTTGATAGCAGCTAGTTCAAAAGTCAAGTAAACTCCATCTACATCAAGAACAATCGTTCTCTTCTCAGTATCTACTTCATCGACTGTTCCGTAAAGTCCACCGATTGTAATCACTTCATAGCCTTTTTGTAGTTTATTTAAGCTTTCCATACGTTTTTGTGCTTGTTTCTTTTGAGAGCGTTGCATAAAGAACATCAAGGCAAACATCGCTACAAGCATAATTAAAAATGTATAATTTGGATTCATTTTCTTCTCCTTTGTCTTTTACATAGGACTACTATATCAAATTTCAGCTACTTTTACAAGATTGTACCTTGCTTTTCTAGTAAGAAAAACCAGAGCTTGCGCCCTGATTTTTAGGATTATTTCAAGTTTTGAACGACTTTTACAAGATTTTCAACAGTAAAGCCATATTCTGCCAATACTTTTGGTGCTGGAGCAGAGGCTCCGAAGGTATCAATACCAAGAACAGCACCATCTAGTCCAACATATTTGTACCAGTTTTGAGTTGCACCCATTTCGACTGCAACACGACGACGAACTGCATTTGGAAGAATTTCTTCCTTGTAAGCTGCATCTTGTTTATCAAAGACATCTGTAGATGGCATGCTGACTACGCGGACTTTTGCTCCTTGACTAGCCAATTCTTTAGCAGCTGAGACAGCAAGATTAACCTCTGAACCTGTCGCAATCAAGATGGTATCAAAGTCTGCTGCATTTTCATAGACAACATAGGCACCTTTTGCAACCTTGCCAAAGTCTGTTCCCTCTTCGACAGTCAAGTTTTGACGTGTCAAGACAAGGGCAGTTGGTGTTTTCTCACTTGTCACTGCAAGGTACCAAGCTGCTTGAGTTTCACGCGCATCTGCTGGGCGGAAAACATTTAGATTTGGCATAGCACGAAGACCTGCTAAGTGCTCAACTGGTTCATGCGTTGGACCATCTTCCCCGACTGCAATAGAATCGTGGGTAAAGACATAAGTCACAGGAAGCCCTTGCAAGGCTGACAAGCGGACAGCTGCCTTCACATAATCAGAGAAGACGAAGAAGGTTCCACCGTATACACGAAGTCCACCGTGAAGAGCCATCCCGTTCAAGATCGTTCCCATTGCAAATTCACGAACACCAAACTGAATGTTACGGTTCAAGCGATTGGCATCGTCTTGAAGTCCATCAGTCTTGATATAAGTCATGTTTGAGTGAGCAAGGTCAGCTGATCCACCTAGGAAGGTTGGCAATTTAGCAGCTACAACGTTCAAGGCATCCTGGCTTGAATTACGAGTTGCTTGAGAGAAGCCATTTTCTAAGGCTGGGAAGTCTGCTGGAGTCACTTCAACTGGATCACGCCCATCGATGATTGCTTCTACTTCTGCTGCCAGTTCTGGATGAGCTTCTTTATAGTCAGCAACTAATTTTGTCCAAGCTTGATAAGCTGATGCACCACGGTCTGCAACATTTTCTTTGAAATCAGTATATACTTGTTCTGGAATTTCAAATGGTTCATAGTCCCAACCTAGCGCTTGGCGAGTTGCTGCAGTTTCATCTGCTCCAAGAGGAGCACCGTGTACGGCATTAGTTCCTTGTTTGTTTGGAGAACCGTATCCAATCACAGTCTTCACTTCAATCAAAGATGGTTTACCTGAAACTTTAGCTGTTTCGATAGCAGCATGAATTGCTTCCAAGTCTGTTCCATCTTCAACCAAGGCTGTATGCCAACCGTAGGCATTGTAACGGTCACGAACACTTTCTGTAAAGGAATCCTTTGTCTCACCATCCAAGTTAATGTCATTTGAATCATAAAGAACAACCAACTTGTCTAGTTTTTGCAAGCCCGCATATGAAGCCGCCTCGCTTGAGACACCTTCCATCAAATCTCCGTCGCCACAGATAACGTAAGTATAGTGGTCAAAGATATTGTAGCCTTCGCGGTTATATTTGGCTGCCAAGAAACGTTCTGCTTGGGCAAAACCAGTAGCAGTCGAAATCCCTTGCCCTAGAGGACCTGTCGTAGCATCAATCCCTGCTGTATGACCAAATTCTGGGTGACCTGGTGTTTTAGAACCCCATTGGCGGAAGCTCTTGATTTCATCCATGCTGACATCTTCAAAACCAGAAAGATGAAGAAGGGCATATAGAAGCATTGAACCATGACCAGCTGAAAGAATAAAACGGTCACGGTTAATCCAGTTTGGTTGAGCTGGATTGATACGAAGTTGTTTTGTAAAGAGGCTATAAGCCATCGGAGCCGCTCCCATAACCACACCTGGGTGACCTGAGTTGGCTTTGTTGATAGCGTCAATACCTAGGAAACGAATTGCATTAACAGATAGATTTGACATAGAATTTCCTTTCTATTTGAGGTGATTATTGAATCACACATTCTATTTTACTATTATATGAAAATTATCCGTATCATGCAACATACGGATAACCTCCAAAGAATATTTTTATATTATAGCAAAGCTTTAAATTGAATGTTAGAGTCTTGTTCAAAACAATCATCAAAACCACGTGGATGATGGTATTCTACTAAGTGTTGATCTTGAGGATAAGTGTACTTACCGCCAACTTCCCAGATAAATGGATGGAAATCGTATTGCAAGCGATCTTTTCTCATTTTCCAAAGTTCTAGAATCTCATTAGTAGAAGCCATGAAGTTAGACCAGATATCATAGTGAACTGGGATAATGACTTTGGTACGCAGATTTTCTGCCATACGAAGAAGGTCGATAGATGTCATTTTATCTTGGATACCTACCGGATTTTCACCATAGTTATTCAAAGCAACATCAATTTTAAAGTCTTTACCATGTTTTGCAAAATAGTTTGAGAAGTGAGAATCTGCACCATGATAGATGGTTCCACCTGGTGTTTCAAAGATATAGTTAACAGCCTTTTGAGCCATTTCTTCATCTGTAACAGCTAAGCCAGCAAGTTCACCGCCTGTCTCATCAGCACCGTTCACTGGGAGAGTTACCAAGCAAGTACGGTCAAATGATTCTACTGCATGAATCTTCATATCTTTTAATTCGATAGTGTCACCTGGTTTAACAACGATGATACGTTCTTTTGGAACACCCCATCCTTCCCAGATTCGTCCACAGTGGTAAGGACCGATAAACTTAACATGCTCTAACTTAGGATTGTTGAGAATTGCTGCAGCTGTGTATGGGTCGATATGATCACTATGGAAGTGTGAAACTAAGTAATAGTCTAGTTCGTTGATAGCAAATGGATCGATAACCATTGGCTGAACACGCAAGTTTGGTTGCAACTTACGAACACCTGCCATATTTGCCATTTGGTGCCCACGAACCATATCTTTCACTTTTTTGGTTGATTTTCCACGGTTTGACCAAAGGTCCATGACAACGTTAGCACCACCTGGTGTCTTAATCCAAGTACCACAGTTGCCTAGCCACCACATGGCAAAATTGCCTTCAGGTACGACTTCTTCTTCGATTTCTTCATTCAACCATGTTCCCCACTCTGGGAAAGTAGCTAAAATCCATGACTCTCTTGTAATTTCTTTGACGTTTGGCATATGTTGCCTCCTTTGGATATAATTGTTATCTTTGAGATTAGTATACCACCCTTCAAAACACTAAAAAAGACCAAGAAAAACACAGGTTTGTGTTCATCATTGGACTGTCCTTCAAATATCTTCCAAAAAAGCTTGAACTACTATTTCTTGATTTATAAGTGTTTGAACCTCTTCTTGGAACTTACTAGCCAACTTGCTGTCTACAATATAAGACGAAATAAGACTAGAAAGATTTTCACTGAAACTTTTGCTCTCATTACGAAATATATTGTGTTTAAGATAGTCTAGCATTTTCAAAATATCTTCTGCTTCAAGGATAGGATTAACCCTTAAAATCGGAAATCTGCTATCCAAATCATCATTAGTAGTAATCACTACATCAACTTGTGCAATATCTTCCACACTCTTAAATTGTTCTGTTGTAAATACAGTGCCAATTTGCTCATTTGGAAAATAAAGTTTGCATTGTTTCAGCAAAAGTCTCGAAACCGCAACACCTTCATCACAAACGAGATAAACTTTTTTCATATTTTTTTGAGATGATGGTGTATACTTTAAAAATCCTCCAATATGAATCGTCAAATAGGCAATATCATCGTCTGTTAGCCGAATAAACCATGCTCCTTCTAGAATTTCCGCAGATTTTCTAGTGACTAAAAATAATTCTCCATACTTGGATCGAATTTGTTTTGTTAGAGGATTTTTAGAAAAAATACCGTAAGTCTTTCTAAATAACAAGGCTTTACAGTGGATCATCAAATTTCTTAACAAATCATCCTTGTTCTCAATCTCCATTCGGATTTGTGATTCAAAATACCAGATAAATTCTTCTAAAGCAAGTTTTAATTGCCGAAAATCATCACTTTCTGCATGAATATCCAAATCTTTACGATAGGAGAGGAGAAGAACAGCTACAAGAGAAACTTCAAGTTCTGACAAAGAAATTTCAAACTTTTGAAACAACCGCTCTCCTAATTTCTTAGATACCTGATACTCTATTCTTTTTCTTATCAAAGAAAATTCTTTCTCTATATCCTGATGTCTTTCTTGATACTGTTCAACATTATGACAGCTTAACAGCAAATAAGGTAGAACCTGCAACATAAAAGTTACTTCATGATGGTTTATTTTCTTCCCTAAATCTTGTTCAACTAAAGGAACCTGTTCCTTAAAAAATTGGTTCATTTCAACAGAAAGCAAACACTCACCATCTAACCTCTCTTTCATCTTATCTTCTAAAATAGATACAAAAGTGGCATTTTCTTCCATAAAAATATGATATAGAAGCGATTGAAGATACTGAATTTTATTAAGAGGGTGGGCATGAAGATGGTATCCCTGTGACTTGCTCACTTGCAAGGTCACCTGATATTGTTCCAAAGTTAGTTGATAACGAATACTATTCAAATCATTGAGAACAGTATTCCTAGACACCTCTGTTAACTCCATCAATTTTTCAATCGTAATACGTTCTTTAGAAATACCTATCCATAGTAACATTATCATCATACGTTCATGCGCACTCATGATATAATCGTACGAATCTACTTCCGATAATAGTTCACAACAAGCATCTCTCTGCTCTTCCGTTAAGTGAATACCAATTCGTGGAATATTAATGATGTGAAGCGCCTCGTCACCCAGAGCAGCATTGATTTTGTCAATGTGATAATAAATTTTCCTTCTTGACTCTTTCAAATCTTTCGAAATCGCCATAATCGTTTTGGACGTTTCTTGATTCATCAAATATTGAAGCAAATCACAACTTGCCTTATCCAGTACCATATTTCATACTCCTCTATCAATCAACTGCCTTGAAAACAACTTTATAATAGTATCACATTCACTAACGCATTTCAATTATCAACAGTAGTCTCTTAATAACGAATACTTACAATTACAAAAGCGAGGCTTGGATCGAAAGGTCCTAGCCTCTTTTCAATTCAATTTCTTATTTCTTTTGACCGTAATAAGCATTTGGTCCATGCTTACGTTGGTAGTGCTTTTCTAGAATGTACTGGGGAGCAGGTTCAACTCTTGGATTGATTTGTTCTGTAAAGCGATTCATCTTTGATACTTCCTCTAATACGACAGAGTGATAAACAGCATTCTCTGGATTTTTGCCCCAGGTGAATGGACCGTGATTGCGTACAACAATACCTGGTACTTCAACAGGATTCAGACCACGACGCTCAAATTCTTCTACTATAACCAAGCCAGTATCTTTTTCATAGGCTACTTCTACCTCATCTTTGGTCAAACTACGAGCGCAAGGGATTGAACCGTAGAAATAATCTGCATGGGTTGTTCCATAGAAAGGAATATCACGTCCAGCCTGTGCCCAACCAACTGCTTCTGTCGAATGGGTGTGGACCACACTACCAATCTCTTGCCATGCCTTATATAACTGCACATGAGTTGGGAGGTCAGAAGATGGTCTTAAATCTCCTTCTAGAACTTGGCCATCCAAGTCCGTCACCACCATGTTTTCAGGTGTCAATTCGTCATAATCTACGCCTGATGGTTTAATAACAATGACACCTAGTTCGCGATTGACTTCCGATACATTTCCCCAGGTAAATTTAACAAGTCCATGTTTTGGTAATGATTGATTGGCATTACAGACTCGTCTACGCATATCGTTTATTACTTGATTCATCTTACATCAAACCTGCTTTCTTAATTAGTGGGTAGAGAAAAGCTTGCGCCTCTTGAATGACTGCGCGTGTTTCTTCTACAGTTTCACAATTTTCAGACCACATTTCGATTAGGAAAGGTCCATTATAATTGGTTTGTTTTAAAATATCGAAAGCTTCTTCCCATTTGACACAACCTTGCCCAAAAGTTACATCTCGGAACTGGCCCTTTGAACTTTCTGTCACTGCATAAGTATCCTTGAGATGGAGAGCTGCGATGGCATGATGCCCAAGATAAAATTCACTGTAGACATCATTATGCCATGCAGATACATTACCAATATCTGGGTATACAAAGAGGTAGGGAGAGTCAATCTCTTTTTCTACAGCCAAGTATTTTTCGATGCTATTGATGAAAGGATCATCCATAATTTCAATAGCAAGTACCACCTGAGCCTCTTCAGCCCAGTCACAAGCTTTTCTCAAATTTTTGATAAAACGTTGGCGTGTCTGGGGTGACTTTTCCTCATAATAAACGTCGTAACCAGCTAATTGAATAGTACGAACTCCCAAGTCTTGGGCTAATTCAATACATTTTTTCATGAGTTCTAGAGATTTTTCCTCTATAACTGGATCATTTGATCCCAATGGGTAGCGACGATGGCCTGAAAAACAGATAGAAGGAATACGAACACCAGTTTTATAGATTGCTTTGACAACTTCCAAACGCTCGTCCTTGCTCCAGTCCAGTCTTGCTAAACGCTCGTCACGTTCATCAATAGACATCTCGACAAAATCAAAGCCTAACTCCTTGGCAAAATTTAAACGTTCTAGCCAAGTAAAGTGTGTCGGAGTTGCCTTTTCATAAATTCCAATTGGACGTGCCATGGTTTACCCCCAAATTCGTCTGATTTCATCCTTGAAGGCATGCGCTGCTCCTGCTGGATCCGCAGCCTCTGTAATTCCACGACCTGCGATAAAGGTAAAGACATCAACGCCTTCAAATAGTTTGAGAGTATCTACATCTAGACCACCTGTTACAGACACACGGAAGCCCATGTCGATGAGTTTTTTAACCTTATTAAGGTCTTTTTCACCCCAAGTCTCACCAGCAAGAAGTGCATCACGAGATTGGTGATAAATAGCTTGTGAGATACCAGCATCTAGCCAAAGCTGAGCTTGTTCAAAAGTCCAATCGCCATAAAGTTCAATCTGGATTTCGCCTCGGTCTCCACGTTCAGTCTTGATAGCCTTTAGAGCCGCTTCCATAGTAGGGATAGTTGCACAACAGATACAAGTCATCCAATCTGCTCCACGAACCGCATTATTTTTAGCAACTGTTCCACCAGCATCAGCACATTTTGTGTCTGCCACAATAATCTTATCTGGGAAAAGGCTACGCAAGACTTCAACCAGTTCACTTCCAACTTGAAGCAAGCAAACAGTTCCAGCTTCGATAATATCTACTTCCTGACCAACAGAAACAGCTGCTTTAATCGCTCCTTGCAAGTCTGAATGGTCTAATGCAACTTGTAAATTAGGTATTCTTTTTGTCATCTCTTTTTCCTCTTTCTAACTTTCCAAATCTAATCCTTCGAGATAAGGGCTATTCTTAGATTCTTCAATCATCGCCAAGACATCTTCTTTAGTCTGGCAAGCCTGTAAACGTGCGATAGAATCTTCTAATTCAAACAAGGCAATAATCTGTGGAATGGCTACACTTGTGTGAATTTTTGAGCTTGTTGCTGCTAGTGCCAACAAAACTGAAACTTCTTTCCCATCTGAAAATACAACAGGATTTTGTAAGGTGATCAATGAAAAGGCATCTCTTTGCACTCCAGCTTCAGGTCTAGCATGGGGCATAGCCATACCTGGCATTAAGATATAGTAGGGACCATATTCTTCAGTCGATTCAATAATTGCATCGTAATACTCTGGCAAAATTGCTCCACTTTCAATCAAGGGATCTACCGCTACCTTGACTGCTTCTTTCCAATCGTTAGCCTCTAAACCTAGTCGGATCGAGTCATTGTCAATTAAAGCTTGTTTTAAATTCATATCTGCCTCCTTTATTTAAAGAGGGAGAAGGACAGAAACGATGACTCTCAGTTTCTATCCAGCCCCCTCCAACCTTTTACTGTAGTGCTTGACTGAGTTTTTCAGTGATTTCTTTATCATCCATCAAATTGTCAAGCCCAATTAACTTCCCATTAGTTCGCCCTTCCAATTCTTGAATCAAATGAAGAGAAGCGATTACGATGTCATATCCTGCTGCTAAACCTTTAGCTTCACCGACACTACATGAATTGACTGTAAAATCTGTTTGATTAAGCTTACGGAGGGCATTTTCAACCTTCATCTTGATAACCATAGATGAACCCATTCCATTTCCACACGCTGCTAATACTTTAACCATTTTATTTTCTCCTTTTCTAGATACTAAGCTTCTTCTTGAACTTCACCGTTGTAATATTTCTCTTTATCTTTTGCTTTGGCAAATTGAAGTTGAGGAATAACAAGCAAGAAGAGACACACAAGTACATAACCAACAATACCAAGGTATTTGAAGATGTATCCAAATCCAAGCCATGGGAATTCAAAGTCGATATTTCCATGGTAACCACCGTAAGATGCTAAGTCAAGAAGGGCCACACAGAGAGCTCCTAAAGCAACTTGGAGAACACCTGAGATGAAGGATAGGATAACAGCCGCTTTCCATCCACCGCGTTTATCAGCATAGACCGCAATGGCTGCATTGTCAAAGAACACTGGTACAAATCCTGTAATAATAAGAATCGGATTTTTAAAGACGATGAGCAAGACAATTGTGATCAATTGACCAATCAAACCAAAGGCAAATCCTGACAAGACAGCGTTTGGAGAACCAAATCCATAAGAAGCTGCAACGTCAACCGCTGGGAATGAACCTGGCAACAATTTGTTTGAAATACCTTGGAAGGCGTTTGTCAACTCAGATACGAACATGCGAACACCTTGCATCAAAACGAACAAGTAAACTGAGAAGGTGAAGGCTGTTTGGATAATGTACATAAAGAAATCTTGTTTAGCAGGATTGAATAGAGTTCCTGAAGTAATGACTTCTTTGTTAGACATAATGTCTGGACCCAAGATTAAAAGAATGGCTCCGAAGAATACGAGCATCAAGGTAGCAGATGCAACAACTGTATCGTGGAAGATTGAGAGGAACTTAGGTAATTTAAGATTGTCTAAACTTTCTTCTTTCTTACCAAAGCGTCCTGCTACTTTATCTACAAACCAGATTGCAAATTGCTGTTGGTGACCAATCGCAAATCCGCCACCACCAGTCAAGCGTTGAGTTGCCTCAACAGTCATATTTGAACTAACTGCCCAGTAAAGGCCACAGATGATACCGATAGCTGCTGTACCATAAGCATTGCGCAATTGTGGGACTAATAATAGAACCATAAGAGATACAGTCGCAGCTTGTTGCACCATGATGTGACCAGTAATAAAGAGGGTTCTTACTTTCGTAATCTTGCGTAGAGCTACAAGCAAGATATTCACTCCAAAACCAATCAATAGAGCTGTAGTTGCAGTCCCGACGAAATCTGGAAACTCTGCTGCAATTTTGTTGTTTGCTGCAGCAAGTCCGAAATAAGGGTCAATAACCGCTGCACCAATTTGGAATTTGTAGTTAAGGGCTGCTAAGATCGGACGGAAGGTTGTAACCAAACCACCCGCACCCACATTGAGCAACATATACCCTACTGTTGCTTTAACAAACCCTGAGAAAACGTCGTGGGCAGGTTTTTTCAAAAGTGCGTATCCTATCAACACCAATAAACCTACGAAAAATGCGGGATTCTGCAAAATATTGCTAGAAAACCAATTTAGAACACTTGAAATAACTTCCATAATTGTTCTCCTTTTGAATTGTTTTTGTAGGTTTATTATATACTTTGAAAGCGTAAACAAAAAGACCAAGAATTACACAGCGGACTGTTCACTCTTGGACTGTATGATTTATGATATTTTAATGATTAGCTTAATTTCTCGTAGCTAGATAAAATGGAAGAATTTTATCATAAGATTTCAGTAAATTTTCCACGATATCTTCTTCAGATGAATTTTCTGTCACAGAAACATCTGCTTTAACTAACACTTTTCGAACTTCCTGACTTCTCAACTTCTCACGTAAAGTACGGCGATTTTCTTCGTTCGCCTCCCATCTTTGACTTTGACCATCTGAGTAGGCTAGATAATAAATCCCTTCAACGGTTGGAATTTCTAAAACTTTGGCCTGCTTGCCTAAAGTTTGCTCATCTTTCTTGCGCTCGATGAAACTGACTTCTAGTGAGACTCCAAAATCAGAAGAACTTCCGTACAAACGTAAGGCCATCATAGGTTCTGTCACTTTCCCCTCACGCTGTAGATAAGCCCAGAAGTGTGGTCGCAAGCGCTGCGCTTGGTTCATCCACTGGCTAGTCTGTTGAAGTTGCCATTCTGGATGGCTTGCTTGGAAAGCTTTGGCCAATTCTGTAAAAGCCTTTCGGGCCTCTTGACCTTTGTGGCGCAATTCCAGCATTTTCTCTCGCTCTTCTCCCGCTTTATCTGGATTACGGTACTGCAAACCAGCAAAGTCTAGATAGTTTCTTATCTCATTTAACATCCGTTTAACCTCTTCTAACTAGCAAAAAATCAGGATAAACCTGATTTTACTTACTCTGTATCTACAACGACATAGCGATTTGGCTCGTCACCTTCAGAGTAACTAGTCACGCCATCCATACGTGAAATAATACGATGGATAATCTTACGTTCGCTATTTGACATTGGATCCGTTTGATGACTGCGGCCTTCTTCTAAAACACGAGTCGCCAATTTTTGCGCATAGGTCTGCAAGACTTCTGCACGGTGTTCGACATAATCATTGACATTGATTGTAATGTAGAAGGTTCTTGAATAGCGGTTGTAAAGATAATTTTGAGCTAACAGCTGCAAGGCCTTCAAGACTTTACCATGGTAGCCGATAATGCGACCTGGCTCATTGGTATCAATTTGTAGATTGATGCTACGACGGTTATAGTCATTTGAAATCGTCGCTTCGACATCCATATCATCAATAATCGTCTGAACATAAGTCGTTACCTCCGTAGCTACTTGTTCAATATCAAAGCTCGGTTCCACCTTTAAGCCCAAATCTTCTAATTCTTGACTTTCAGTTTGTTCAGCTCGACTCTCAACAATAGGAGTTTCTACTTCTTCGATGCCGGCTTCTTCAAGCTGTAATTCATTTAAAATCTCAATATGCCCAGTTTCTTCTAAGATGGTGCTAGCATGTTTTTCATTTTTCAAAATTTCAGCCTTGACTTCATCAGAAACCCCTTGGCCTTCTTCTTCAATCTTTTTAATTGCTTCTACAACATGCCCCAAATCAACGGTCGCTTCACTGACTGTTTTAACTGGTTCATTTTGTTCATTGATTTCTTTAGGAACACCCTTAACAGCTTGTTGATTTGCCTTAATGACAGTTGTTTCACTAATGGTTTCAATGTCAACCTGGGCTGGTTTTTTACCAAATAAACCAAAAAATCCATTTTTTTCACGAGAAATGACTTTGATGTGAGCCTTCATTCTTGGAATATCTAATTCTTTCAATCCTTTCTGGATTGCTTCTTCAACAGTTGAACCTGTAAATACTACCATTACCAGATTCCTCCTTATTATTTCGTTTTCTGAGCCTTTTTCTTGGCTTTTCTTTTTCTATTTTCCAAATCTTTCTGTGCCTGAGCTACAGCCTCGCGCTCTGCGATAATCTTGAATGGATTGTTTAAGAAATAGGTTTGCAAGACTTGATAAGCATTGGACACTGTCCAGTAGAGGGCGACCCCACCTGGCGCATAAACTGCAAAGATAAAAATCAAGACCGGAATCCCATACATCATCGCTGTCGTAGCTCCATTACGCTCAGACAAGGCTTTGTTGGACAACCAAGTACTTAAAAAGGTGAATACAGCTGCCAAAACCGGAAGAACAAGGGTTGTGTCCACACCACCAAGGTTAATCCATAAGAAATGACCTGTCTTTAAAAAGTCAACTCTCGATAGAGCTTGGAACAAGGCCAAGATGACCGGCATCTGAATCAAAATCGGCCAAAGAGAATCCGACTGTCTGACACCCATTTCTTTAAAGACTTTACGCATTTCCTGCTCTAGCTTGGTTCTGCTTTCCATATCACGACCCGGATATTGTTCTCGAAGCGCCTTAATGCGTGGTTGAGCTTCCTGCATTTTTCTAGAAGCCACCATTTGCACCTGAAAGACTGGCAATAGAACTGTACGAATCAAGATCGTAAAGAGAATAATCCCCACTCCGATGCTGATATCAAACGATAAAAAGCGAATAATTTCCGCAAAGAAGTAAACAAATTTACTCCAAAAATCAGCCGAATTGGCTGTAATATCGCTAGTTGTCCCATTAGTCGCACAGGCTGTCATGATCAATAGAGACAATCCTAGCAAACTAGTCAACTGTAGTTTCTTTTTCACTCCCATTTCCTTCCTGGTAAATCTTTGATAATTTTAATACGTGGAGTAGATTTTTCTCCATCTCTGCGTATTCCAAGGTTTCGACTCCTTTTCGAGCAATGACAACAAAGTCGACATCTTCTACCAGACTCCCTTTTGCATTCTGGATAATATGTCGGATTCGTCGCTTGATTTGATTTCTAGTGACCGCATTCCCCAGTTTTTTGCTAACTGATAGACCTACTCGAAAATGGTTTTTCTGATTTTCTAGTTGGTAGACAACAAACTTGCGATTGGCAAAACTTGTCCCCTCCTTGAAAATCGCCTTAAAATCTTTCTCTCTTTTTACACGAAAGTTTTTCTTCAAAACTCAACTCCATCTATTAAATTACTACTATTATACCATATTTTTCAAAAAAGCCAATCATAGCAAGGTTTTGGACAATTTCACCATAAAAAGAAGCTGGAAAAATCTCTTTCCCAACTCCTTGTACGGAATATTTTTACTAGTTTTACTTATTTTTTCAAGCGTTCAACGTCACGGGCAATAACTAGCTCTTCATCTGTTGGAATAACCAATACACGGATCTTCGCTACCTCTGTTGAGATGTCTCCTGTCACACCAAAGACGTTCTTTTCTGGGTCAACATCACAACCAAACCAAGAGATACCTGAGATAACATCTTCACGCACATTTGCAGCATTTTCACCAATACCTGCTGTGAAGATAATAGCATCTGCTCCATTTAAGACTGCAAGGTATTGACCGATATGTTTTTGGATACGATCAACATACATTTCATAGGCTAAAGTGGCATCATGATCCCCTTCTTCCATAGCAGCAATCACATCACGCATATCACTAGATTTACCTGAAACCCCCATCAGTCCTGATTCACGATTAAGAACGTGACTAATGTCTTCAGGCGTGTTAAAGTCCTCTGTATATTGCATTAAGTAAGGAATGATAGCTGGGTCAATATCCCCTGTACGAGTTCCCATCATCACACCACCAAGTGGAGTGAATCCCATTGAAGTATCGACAGATTGACCACCCTTAACAGCTGTAATAGAAGCACCATTACCGATGTGGCAAGTAATCAATTTCAAGTCCTCTAATGGACGGCCCAAGAGTTTTGCTGCTTCTCCTGCTACAAACTGGTGACTTGTACCGTGGGCACCATATTTACGCACCTTGTTTTCTGTGTAATATTTTGTTGGTAGAGGGTAGCGATAAGCTTTCTCTGGCATAGTTGTGTGGAATGAAGTATCAAAAACAACTACACTGGTAATGTCTGGCAGCAATTCCTTGAAGGCACGAACACCTGCTGCATTGGCTGGATTGTGGAGAGGAGCCAACAAGCTCAACTCTTCAACTTTTTCTAAAACATCTCCCTCAACGACTGTTGATTCTTTGAAATATTCTCCACCTGCAACAACACGGTGTCCAACACCAGTAATCTCGTCATAAGCCTTGATAATATCGAAACGAATCAAGTCATCCAATAAGATTTTAACAGCTTGTGTGTGATTTTCAATATCCAAAATTTGTTGTTCAGAACGACCATCAAATTTTACAGTTGAAATTGAATCTTTCAAACCGATCCGTTCAATTAAACCTTTAGCAAGAACTTTTTCCTCTGGCATTTGATAAAGTTGCCAT
Organism: Streptococcus sp. CF7_Ac1-8; assembly: GCF_024295435.1. Taxonomy (GTDB): domain Bacteria; phylum Bacillota; class Bacilli; order Lactobacillales; family Streptococcaceae; genus Streptococcus; species Streptococcus mitis_AP. The sequence goes on from NZ_JANCPI010000009.1 coordinate 26,875, forward strand.
TTCAAACTTGAACTTCCCGCATTGATTGCAATTGTTTTTGTCATAACATGATACCCCTTTTTAAGCGTTTTCATCTATTATAACAAAATCTATTTTATATTTCAGTACCTTGAGTCCATTTTTGAAAATTTTCTTTAAATTTCATTAAAACACTTGCATCTTGCAAGCTAGCAAGTGGATAAACAAAAGGCTCTACTGCTATTTCACTTTTCTTCTGTAAGATAAAAATGGTCTTGGATTGTTTAGCACTAGCAAAGAGATTTTCAGGCAGACTAATCATGGCAACCAAACTGGCCTCTTCTTTCAACCAGCCTTTCAACAACTCACTTTGAGGACTGGTCAACAAATCACTCGGAGCGAGAAAAATAGCGTATCCGTCTGACTTGAGATACTTTAGACCTTGTTCCATGAGCAAGTGATGGGCGTAAGTATGTTCTTGGCTAGAAGCAACTTGATGTCGCGACGCAACGGCATCATCAGGATAATAGCCGACAGGCAAGTCGCTGATGACCACATCACTTTCTTTGAGCATTTGTGGACGAACGGCATCTCCTTGGACAAAGCCAGCCTGCAAACCAATTACATCTGCCATGCTAGCTGCCAAATCAATCAGCAAATCATCCACTTCCATTCCCAAGTAATCCACTTTTTTAGCAAGCGAGGTCAAGAAAGTAGCGCCCAGAATCCCCATCCCGGAACCCATTTCGAGGATAGTAATTTCCTCTTCTTTAAACAACTCTTCCACAATAAACACCAAAAGTAAAGCAATAGCATCCGGTGTAAACTGGTGATTGGCCTGCAAGGGTTCTGTTTGCCCAGCCTTCATCAAGAGAAACTGGTAGGTCTTGAGCCATTCTTCTTTGCGTAGTGCTAAACGCTTAAGGGCTTGATTGTTCTCCTTGACCTGCTCTAACTCAGTTTCACCATCCAGATAAATGCTGTTTTGCTCCACCAAGGCGTCATAAAAGTTGGTCGCCAAATCACTTTGGATGACTTGGACATTCTCTAGTAAATAGGTATAAGCTTGTTCAATTTTTTCAAAATCCATATTCCTATCTTATCAAATTTCCCTTCTTTTTTCCATCCTTATAGAAAAATCACTCCCTGACTAGGCGAGTGATTTTTGGGCTACTGTTAAAAAGAGTTCTGAGTAATTTCCTTGAAACAGGTCTTCAGCACTATAGAGGATCTGACTATGTACAGATGAAAAACCATGCTCAATTAGCTGTTTTTCCAGTTCAGCTAAATCAAATCCATGATGACTAGACTCCGTCTTGGTAAAATCAGCAAGTAAAAGTTGTCCATCTTCCTTCAAATGTTGATGAAACAGTGAAAGAGCCTCATCCAAATCAGGCATATGGTGAAGAACCCGACTGACAACAATCAGATCAAACTCTTGCTCTAAGGGATTTTTCAGTAAATCTTGCTCCAAAAACTGGATATTTTTGATGTCTTGCTGCTCTGCTTTCAAACGAGCTTGCTCCAGCATTTTCTCCGAAATATCCACTAATGTTACAGACTTGGCTTGTTTGGCCAGAGGCAAGGTTAATAGACCCGTCCCACCACCGAAATCCAAAATTTCTTTGTCTGATAGAAGATCAATCTGTTTCTCGACTGCTTGACATACCAAGTTTGCAAGAAAGATATTTTTAGGGGAATCGAAAGTTTCCGCTTTGTGGTTAAAATTATGTCTCATATTTTTAGTTTAGCACAAAGTAGCTGAATTGACTAGGAATTCTCGTTCTTTTCAAGCTTCTCTTCTGATTATTTCTTCTCCACTTTTTCACTTGGATCAATCACTATCTTTTCCTTTTTATCACTTTTCTCTTCTTTGATTTTGACTGAAGGAAATAGGAACTCATATTGACTCTTAGACGTACGAACCCTTGTCACCAAGCTTGTTTTCTTATTTTGATAACTCACCTGACCCAAATTAAAGACCTGTTCCCCACTTTCCTTATCAACCTTATCTTTGGTTCGCTTGGCTATAGCAAAAGCAAGCAACTTTTCTTTATTTGAAGCATAGTCTTGATGGTGGGTGACTTGTCGGTTCAAGTAAAATTGTAACAAAAGACTAAAGATGGCTGCCATGGTGACTGCATAGAGGAGAACACCTGCCTTAACTTTTTTCTTTTTCCACACGATAGATGAATTCCCTTTCTAAGCCTTTTTGGAACTGAAAACGAAAACGCACCAGTTGATTGACCTCTGTAATCTGCGCAGATTTGAGTCCATAAACCATAGGCTGATAACCTCGTCCACTGGCATCGGTTTTTCGAAAATCATCCGATTTTGACTTGCCGATAGAGATATCCTTACCATCCTGCTTCATATAGAGGCGATTACCCTCCACTTTTTCGAATTGCGAACGATCTAATTCTGCCTCCAGCTGGTCCACAAACAAAAGCCATTCCTTTTGCTCGCTTTGTTGCTGGTAGCGAACTTCTGAAATGAGGAGCTGACTCATGGCTTGAAAGAGGAGCAAACTCCCACTGATGACAATGAGGGCAATCAGGGATTCCAACAAAGTGAAAGCCTTGATTTTATGGCTCTTTGATAGCCAACAACTGTTCTGAACCATGGTAGACCTCCAATCCTTTTTCACCAGAAAACACCTGAATCTCAACTCCGTTGATGTTTACCTGATTTTGACCTGTCTGCAGAGCCATCTTAGCTACCCTCAAGACTTCTTCCTTTTGCAAGATTTTTGTTTCTTCTCGCCTATTTTTCTGAATTTGTCCCAAAAGGAGGGTTGCAATGCTAGCAAAGATAGCTAGAGCAACTACTGCTTCCAGCAAAATCACCGCCCTAATTTTTTGTTTCCTTAATGCGTTTAATTTTTCCATTTCCTAGATATAACTGATAGCGAATCGCTCCTTTGCTGGTCTGAAATTCAACCTTAGCCAGGGACGAATTGCCCCCAGCTCGGTCAAATGTGATACTTTGGTCAGATGGTGCTTGAATTCCTTTAGGAACTGTCAACTTTTGACTGCCATTGCTAATGGTCTGCCCATCTAAGTTCAGACTAGTCTTTTGCTGACTGGCTACACTGCGTTTTTGGGTTTCTCTATAGAGTTCTTCAAACTCCATAAAGAAAATCTGCTCCTCTACCGCTGCAAAAGTGGACTGAACAGAGCCGGATAAGCCAAAGGCAAGGATACTCACCAGTCCCAAAACTAAGAGACTTTCAAGCATGGTAAAGGCTTTAATCTGCAACGGTTTGACTGGTATTTTGTTTAGCATGGTATTCTTTATAAGCTTTAGCCTGTTCTTCTGTGATTCGCCCATCTGCTTGTAACTTGCTTAGACTAGCATCTTCATTTTTATCCAAGCTATAAAGTTCTGCCTGGCTTTCTACCACCTTCACAACAGCTGCTTTTCCTTTGTCGTTAACTGCTTCTTTTTGCTTGGTCAAATTAGGTACAAATAGCAAGAGAAGTACGCTGATAATCAGCAAGACCACCAACATTTCAATCAACGATACTAAAATTATTGATTTTTTCCATCTCATACATCTGCAATGAATGCAACACGAGATCACGATACTTCCAAGTGCTGACCATGTACTCAATAACCTCTTGGTCCTCTATCTTGCATTCCATGAGCAGCAACAGCTTGACCGTGTACTCATTTTTCAAAATCGGCACCTGGTAAGTTACATCCACCCAATGCTCAAAGCCTAAATCTGTCTGATCTATGCTCGCAAGTTTAATGTTCAAAATGTTCATGTTTTCTTCCTCCTTACTTATCTATTCGTAAAAAAATAAAAAAGTAGTGAAAAAATCATTACTTTTTTATTCTGAAACTACTTTCAGAGCAAACAAAAAAACCGCAAGCCTGAGCCTGCGGTCTAGTGTAATCTATTTTGAAGTCTTTCTGTTTATTATTTTTCTTCTTTTGGTTTATCGACGACTGTGATAAGCCCGTCTGGTTCTGTTTTGAATGCTGGGTCTGTGTGAAGTTCACCGTTTGCCTTCAAGTAATACCAGCCGTCTCCCGATTTGACGAACTGTTTAGATAGCATGTAGCCGTCTTTTTCTTCCATGAAATACCATGTTTCACGATATTTAACCCAGCCTTTGGCCATACGGCCATCTGATTTGAAGAAGTACCAGCGATGGTTGAGGAACATCCAACCTGTGACCATTGCTCCACGTTTATCGAGATAAAACCAGTCTTTTTCATCAAAGAACCAACGGTTGATCAAGCAATAGCCACTATTATCAAATCGGAACCATTCTCCATTGATTTGTTTCCAGGTATTTTTTGGATAAGAACCATCCGACTCCTCCCACCACCAGCCTGTTTCATTGTGTTTCCAGCCAGCTTCAGTAGAGATACCGCCTTCAATATCATTTTTAAATTGTTCACGGCTAATGCCCCATTTGGCCAAATAAGGGTATGGATCCACATGGTCTGAGTAGTTTCGAGGTTGATTGTATGTACAATACTGATGTGTTTTGATTCCTGCTAAACTGTCAGAGTCCAGTGTTTTTGGAATCCCTGCTTCATCAGCAAGGTTTCGCAGAAGCTCAACATAGAGCTTATAGTCACGCATGAACTCTTCCTTGGTTTCATGACTCTCAATCAATTCAACTTGGCCATAACCCTCTACGTTCCATCCACCTCCTACGTCATAGGCTCCCATGTCTGTATACCAGGTCTGCATCACACGACCATTCCCGACAACGTGCGAGAAAAATCCTGAATCAACAGGTCGACGCATATGATAGTCTGCTTCATTTTGGGCAGTTGAATTTGGATTTCCTGTTGAATGTGCATGAATTTGTCTATACGGTTGTTCTCCGACTTGTGGAAGGTCAGTTCTTAGTCTACTTGTATCGATGTCCATTAATCTTGTCCTTTCCAAGCGTCATTCATCTGCTTCACGGCTGACTCTACAAACACTTCAAGCTCTTTATCTGTCATGCTAACATTGTATTTTTTAAGCTCTGAGATCATGTAGACTTTAGCTTGCTCAAGCTTTTCATCACCTTTATATCCTGTCTCTTGAGCTACCTGCTCAACGGCATGTACTGCATTTTTAGCTAGGATTTCAGCGATTTTTACAGCTTTCTCTCCGCCTTTTTGTAAAAGATACTCTTTCACTGCTTTTACGATATTGCCTACTGCTACAGCTAAAAATCCTGTCGCAAAAGCAATAATAAATTCATTAAATTGTGTCATTTATTTTCCTCCTTAATCAGTCGGGAACAGGTCCTCTGTGAAGTAAGAGAAACTATTGATGTGTATTTCATCTTCTTGTTCTTGGCCAGAATTTGTAAATACATTCATCGTTAATTCTCCATTTTTTACGTTGAAAATTGCCTGACCTAAAACATCTATATGTGATGGATTATCTTCTATATGTTGAGGGCTTTTTGTCGTCGGGAGTAAAATAGATGTAGGTGTGTTAAATCCTATTGTCGGAAGAGAATATCCTGCGAAGTTGTATCCCAAATAACCTCCCTTAATTGTCAATCCATATTCTGACTTATTACTTATTTGAACGTGAACCATATCTTCTATTCTGCGTATTTTTAAAATATTTCCAGTTTCATCATTTCCATCTTTTATAGTTATCCATCCAGTATCTCTCTTCTGACTTCCACCACCAGTCGGACGATTTTCTAACACTGTCAAACGTTGCTTAACTTCCGCATCGTTGTAGGCTGTATCTTTATCTTGCTTTTTCTCAGCTACTTCCTGCATTTCCTGCTTGGTTGCGTAATTAGTTTCAATCCGCTTGACATCTTTAGCGACCTCTTTAGCAAATTCCTCTAAATTGCTCATAGCAATCACGCTTTCGCTGCGTTATAAGTTGAGACAAGGTCGAGGTTTGCAAATTCGTCAATACGACGGCCGAGGTCAGCCAATTTTTGCACGACTGCACCTTCAGTATCACCACTCATGCTAGCGATCATCGTAGCAATCTCTTTAAGAGTATCAAGATTTTCAGGCACTCCATCACCCAAAATATCAGCCTTCACTGCGGTTTTAGCTTGCTCGATAGCCTGCATTAAAGTAGCATTGTCAATCTTTGTATTGATTAACTGCATCATTGCCTTGTTATCCGCTCCCAATGCAGAAGCGAATGCAATCAGTTTACTTGTATCCATAATTTATCATACCTTTCCTAAATTATAAAATTTCACTAAGTCAGGAAACTCCTGATTTACTGTACCATCTGTTACTGTTTTTTTCGAAAGTTGTTTCTCAACTTCCTTTGCGATATCCAACTCTTTGAGAGCGTGGATTTCATTTGTGACCAGATTCTTATCCGATTTTGTGATTCTAATTTGAGTCGAGTCGTCGCTTGGGAATACATACCCTGCCACGCAAATTTCGAGATTGTACGTTCCTTCTGGCAAAATACCATCTAGATTAAATACTACTGATCCATTCGTGACAGTCGAAGTATGCTTCCATTGCTCGCCATCTTTTGTCAGCGTGATTTTCGCCTCCTGCCCATCAAGCGATGGGATAGGGTCCTTATTCTCATCTAGCAATTCAAAACCAAAAGAAGAGGCTAGATCGCCTTGCTTGACGACCAAACCCCCGTCTATTCTTGCCAAGTTCGTTGAGTTACTTCTATTTGCGCATAACATTTCGCCCTCCTTTAATCGTCGTCGTCCAAAATTTCCGCGCGGATATCCAGCTTTTCAAAATCGCTGAAAAGGCGGTCTATGTAACCATTTCCGCCTAAAGCTTTATAGCTTTTGTGCATACTTTCCACCAATGAAAATTCATCACGGGAAGTGTACTTTCTGCGGATAGCTCTCCGCATATCACGGCCAAGGCGCAACTTCATGGTATTTAGATGCGCCTCATCGTGTACTTTAAGCTTTTCCTGCACTTCATCGATTTTGGTATTACTATCTTTTGCGGTTTTTTGTACGTCATCTATCTGCTTCTTAACATCTCCAAGCTCTGAGACAATCTTTTCTGTCTCTTCTTTCGCTTTTTTCGGCAACCGATAGCTTATCCATGCAATGATTGTCGGGGTCAGTACTGGCATTACACTTGTAAAAAAATGTTCGATTTTATCAAAAAATTCCATAAGCCCCCATTTTTCTAGAATAAGAAATTCTTGATAATCTCGTCCGCAATAGCCTTGTGTCCTAAATCACCTGGATGACTTGCAACACCGGCGTTGGTAATAGTGTAGTTAGAACCGTCTGGGAGTCTCAATGCCTTGCCCATTTCAGACTTGTATTTAGCGTCCTTAGAATACTGGTAGATGTCAACGAATGTAACACCCAATGGCTTACAGATAAGCTTGATTCTTTCCACAAAATCTGGTGAGGCATAGTAGATACCGACCCAGTATATTAGGGCCTTTGGTGATGCCACCTTAATCCAGTTCACAAGATTAGGGATGTCTGTTTCAAGGTTCTTCCGCTTCTCGTCAGTATTTAAGTTGTCGCCAAACTGCAAAATGACAATATCTGTATCAGGACCTAGTGATTGCTTCATTTTACTGTCGAATGTACCACGTCGATTGTTTGGATCAGATTCCCAATCTGCACCATTCCCACGCTCTACTACTGCGCTAGGGTTCTTAGACAAGATATAGTTTTTAACAAGAGTGAAGTAATCTTTATCTGGCGCACTAGCAGCCATACCCATGCCCTTAAGCCATGGATGGCTTAGGATTGAGTTACCAAACACCGCTACACGGCTAGGGATATTTGAAACTGTTGACAGATTGCCATTGTTATCAACCAACAAGCGGAACTTAGTGCCATTTGGGCTAGTAATCATCGGTGTTTTCTTAAACAGTTCAAGTTCCGTAACAATCGGTTCAATCTTATCCGTTTTTTGTTTCAAGACCTCTACTTTCTCATTAGCGCTCTCGTTAGCTACACGATAGCTGAATGGAATAGCTTGCCCTGTTTCGTACATAATCTTTCCAGAGTACCCAGCGTTATTAGTAACGTGTTGAGCGTCTTGAATCAAATTACGTTCACCCTTTGAAGCATAGACCTTATTATCTTTAGCTTCAAAAAAGAGTTGCTCTCCGAAGAAGATTTCCTTATCTTCATCTCGAACATTTAACGTATTGTATCCAGCGGCAAGCTCCTTTTGAAAGATTCGAGGGGATACAATCAAATCGTTCTGGTCGATGTTACCGATAGCGAAATTGTATGTTCCCGCGTCCTTAACGTAGACATCGATGGTATCGATAAAACCACGGCTCTTCTCCCACTTCTTGATAGGACTCATGTAGCCGAGATTATTAATCGTCGTTGATTGTGTTGAATCAATACCAGTAATATCTGCCCCAAATTGAATCCTAGACGTATCTGGCATGACGAACGGAACCTTGGACGCAATGGCACTAGAACCAAAATTAAGGTTCTCAAGATAATGAGCTTGAGCGTTTCCGCCTTGGATGACCTTCGTAGGATTGTCTGATGTCCCACGACTAATCAGGATATAGCCGTTTTCTGCTGGAGTAAAATCTTGGTTAACTAATACGTCTGTAGTAGAGAATGTTTTAAGCTTCTTCCCTGAAATGTCGAAAAAGTGAGTAAATACTCCTCGGATGTTTCTTAATCCGTAAGTCTGACCTGCTTGCATGTAAATCTTGGGATAAGTGCCCCAAGTGGAAGCGTCGTAAGTGCCGTTTCCGTTACCAGACCAAGCCTTACCTACTTTGAATGTTCGTTCATCAACCAGCTGCTTAACGATGTTGACGAAACTCAATTCTTCTGGTTTAACATTTAGCGTCAATTTAGGAATTTTAAGCGAGACATAGCCATCAGGCAAGTTCGAGAAGTCAACGTTAGCTTTTTTTAGATCCTCGAGAGAAGCGTTAAACACTCTAGCAGTCTCGTCTGGTTTAGAAGATACATAGAGCATACAATCTTCTGGTGGAATGTATTCGGTAGTTACCAAATCATCCGTTTCCGAGAATTTCTTGACTAATCGACTTCCATCGCTTGAAATGGCAAACGAGAAGATACCACGGATATTTGACAAGTAATACTTATGTCCCTTTTTGATCGGGACTGGCATGAATCGAAGCCATCCGTTAGAAGACCATGTACCAATTGATGTGTTGTTCCAAAGGTAGACAGAACCTTCAATCTTATCTCTTAGAAGTTGCTCAATTGATTCTGTGAAGTCGATATTGTCAGCTGTCACTTCATCCACGTTGAGGCCTCTAGATTGATAAACCCCACCTTCAGTCCATCGTCTGCCGCTCTCGTTAAAGTAGTACCATTTACCTGTGCTGCTTGCGACAACAATACCGTTGGCACCGTTTGGATAAGTACGCTGAATCTCTTCCAGCGAGCTTAGAACGGCCTTGGGTGCACTAGAGGAAATAGCATTAAATTTTGATTCAATCCACTTCGTGCTCGCTTTTCCATCAAGGTTTTTGGTCATGTTGTCGAGACGCTCTGAGAGTGTATTGAAGTTGTCTCTGGATTTAACTACTTCCATGTCAGTGTTCCCACTCTTAGTAGCGTCGTCGTATGTGGTTTCTATTCCGAGGGCAATGGCCTCACGGACATCAGCCCCTTTTGTTTTTTTGCGGATAGCGTCAACAAGGACGCTAATTTTATTGGTTTTTTCAAGAGGGGTCACATCATCATATAAATTCAAGCGTCCCTCTGCTTCAGTTTGTGGCATTAAGCACCTCCTAATTCGTTTCGTAATTGAGCAATCTCAGATTCAAGCTCGCTAATACGCTGTGCACGCTCTTGCTGACTCATATTGAGCGCTGAAAGTTTAGCGTCATAGTCAGATTTAGCAAGCTTGTAATCTTCGAGAGCTCTGTTGTATGCTTCCTTCTCAGATTCTGTTGCATTAGTAGCCAGTGGTTTCGGAGCTCTTGGCTCGACAGGCTTAGACTGACTAGCAGATTTAAGCGCAGATAATTGAGTATTCAACTGGTCTAGTTTCTTCTGTTTGGTAGCTGTCGACTGGTCTAGTTTGAGTTTCTCAATAGAGCTATCAGCTTCCTGAGTTTGCAATTGATAAGCTGATAGAGATTGAGATTGTGAGCCGATAGTTAAACCAACAGACTGTGGTTTCAGTATATCAATCTTCTTCTCCAAAATTTGCAATGTTTCAATTCCAGATAGCGGTGCGTTGATAATCTTGTGCTTATTCCCAATTCTGAACTTACTATATCTACTATCAATCAGATAGCGTTCAACCGCTGAGATTGTCCATTTAGATAGTGCAATCTTCTGGTTCCTCAAATACTGTTTCCCACGAGCCAAGAGAATGTTAGGGTTGTCAATCTCTGTCCAGATTACTGATTTTCGAATAAAACCAAACTCTTTTATCAGCTCTTCATCAGCCAGATACATCTTCCCATCGTTCACGCTTCGAATATCGAGCTGAGCTCGTGTAACGTCTGGACTTTGGTCTTCCTCTTGACCTTGGTTTTGACTTTGCAAGTCAGCTCCAATTGGGACGATAATCGTAGCGAGACCGTCAAAATCAACCTCTCGACTGGCTGATTTGATGTTCTGACCTAATTTAATCGGACTTTCCTTAGTAGTACCAATATCTTTAGTCCAATCTACATAGATCCTTGTGTTGAACTCTCTTAGCGTTAGATAGCCACCAATATTTTTGATTATCCGTTCTCTTACTGTGTCCCAGCTTGAATCATATCCGATATAGCGGAATGGTCGGTCTGACCTACTTTGTACTGTGATATTTCTGGGAATTATCCGCTTAAATTCCTCAATTTGAACGTTTGCAGATTCAAAGATTATTTTGAAATAGTCCTCAGCCCCTTTGTTTGGTAGTTTCTGGAACCATTGGGCAGAATCGTGTAGATATGACAGGAAGTCTTCACAAACGACTTTCTGAACAAATCCATTAGTTGACATCTCATTGGTCATTGTCAAAACTCGGCCGACAAACTCAACCTCGTTGTCCCTTAGGTTAACGACTTCGATGATAGATTTAAACTGAACCATTTTTTGATACATCGTATGGTTCAACGGGATTGCAAATTCCAGCTCGTGGATACTATTGACAGCTTGCTTGATTTCGCCAGAAACAATCTTGTTTCCAAGTGGGCTATAGGGGTCGTGGATGACCTTGCGTGTAGCCGTAGTTCGATTGAGCTTGTCCCATCTTCTATCAAGGAAGCTAGGCCACCAGTAGATGGCATACCCTGCTTTCTTAGCTAAGCCAGCAGGACGCTCTGGCACGGTTATCTTCTTGCCTTCGAGGTACTCTTTCGAGCCATTTGAAGTCACTACATAGAAATGGGATTGGTATGTCCCACTGTCGCTGTTGTGATCAACTGAATTGATGGTACAGTACCAATCATCGCCCCATTTTAAGGCATCGTACCAAACAAGGTCATCTTGCCCAGATTCTTCCGACCACGTTGGAACTTGTAGCCCAGATATGCCATTACTAGACTTCAGCCCCTTGACACGGATGGCATAGCCTGTACTGCTGACGTTGAAGATTTCAATGCTATCACAAGATACTGTCATACCATCACCTCGTTAGAATAGTGCATTGCTACTGTACCATTTCCTTGTGCTTCGAAATAATTGATTCCGATGTCGAGCGTTAGAGCAAAATCTTTGTTCTCACCCTTCTTCAAGTAGTAAATGGTGCCGTTAGCATCTTTTAGCGTGATGTCCTCACTACAGATGATTACTGGGCTGATTGATGTATATCCGGCGTTTACAAAGTAAACTGGTGTCTTCTTCTTCTCATAACCAAGCGCCCACTTAGTCCACGTTGAATTATCGCTCTCAAAGTCAAATGTGTCCCAAACATCATCGAAATACTCGTCCTCATGGAATGCAAACGGATAGCACTTGAATGTGATAGTAGCTACCAGATTCTTCTTAATCGGGTCGTCTGCTACTTTGATGTGCTTAACCTTGCCCATCCAATAATATCGACGGTCGTGAGTATCTCTCAACTTGCGTTGCGTTTTAGTAACCATGCTTGACTTAATCTGTCTTTCAGCAATTTTGCGATTCTCGTAGGTGGTGAACGGCAATTTAAACTCGTATGTAATCTCTCTTGATTCAAATACACGTTCTCCCAACGCAGAGGAGAAGTCGAGCTCACCTTGCATGTAAGGGATAGACTCAACGATTTCCTTTTCGTCTGGCGTCGGTGCTTCACGTTTTTGAAGGTACCAACCAGCGTCCCGACTGTTAAAATCGCCGAATTCTATATATTCTTTAATTTTAGTAATCATAGTCTGTGTCGTCCTTTCAACGTTTTAATCGTATCAATGGCGCTGTTGAAGTTATTAACTGTACCACCAACCAAGGCACCAGTATCCAATACCATGTTTTGACCTTGTGCGATTTGTTTCTTGACGTCCACAAGAGCGTCAATTACATCGTTAAGCAAGCTTGCTGAGTGTGCAGCGTAAGCTTCTTGACGGGCTGAGATAGTAGCGTCTGGCGTTTTATCTCGTAAGACTTCCATCTTAAGCTGACTAGCCATATTTGAGGTAGCACCAGTTAGCATGGCATTAGCTCGAACGTTGAAACCATTGACCTGTTCTCGAATGTAGTCCAGACTATTAGCAACCTCTGGGGCTGATTCGTCGATACCTCGAGCGATACCAAGACCAATCCACCAACCGACTTCATCACGGAAGAGGTGGGATGGTGAGTTGATTTTGGCTTTAGCTCGTGCCGCTCGTTCTGCTTGTGCCACGAGGGCGTTCGCAGCAGCTGTAACATCCCCAAGAGCTGAATTCATACCTGCAGCAAGCCCTTGCCCAATGTAAGCCCCAGCTGAGAAGAAGGCACCATAACCGCTACGGGCTGCGGCTGCCGCTTGGTTAACTGTCGCTTGAGTAACTGACACTAATCGCTGACCGCTTGATTGCATGGCTGATACCATCTGAGACCCATTATTTCTCACGCTTTGAACAATTGATATCATACCATTGTTAACAATAGCAAGGATCTGAGCCATAGTTGATTGCATGCTGGCAATCATAGTGGTTCCTGCGGTTTGAATTGCAGTCACCATTTGGGCGCCTGCTGTTGCTATACCCGTTGTCGCTCCTGACATAGCTGATTGAATGCCTGTTCCTAACGCTACGATACTTACTTGTGCTGTTGTTGCGTTCGCTCCTAGACTAGCTAACGCACTATTCGCACTTCCAGCTTGAGCATTGAATGATGCCAAACCTGCGCCTGCCATCATTGTGGCTGGAGCTATCGTCATAAGCATAGAATTAAATTGTACGACTATTGAACCCAAACCTGTAAGACCGGTTAATGAACTTTGAACATTAGATCCGAAATCGGTCATTGACGATGCTGTAGCTGTCAAAACAGCTGGTAAACCAGTTAATGAAGAAGTGAACGAAGTTAGTAACGCTGGTAAAGCCATTAATGTTGATTGCAAAATTACAGTAGATTGGCCAAGCATCATCATTCCACTACTTAACATTGTCATACCTTGACCAGCAATGGCTAAGCCTGCTCCTTGCGATGCAATTGCTCCTAAACCTGCAGCAGTTGCAGCAAGTGATGCGCTTAAATCAGCTAAACCTGTATTAGTGATCATCACGACACCTTCAGCTAAAGATTTGAAACCAAGGCCAGCATTTAGAGCGGCATCTCCGATTGATTGAATAACTGAAGCTATTGCTTGTAATATACTTGATAAGCCACTACTTAAAGTTTCAATGATTTTACTAATAGCTTCAGCAAATGTTGTGATAGAAGGAGCGCATAGCCCCAAAGCTAATCCAAAAGCTGCGACACCAGCAGCTGCAACAAGCATTCCTGCACCGAAAACGGTTGCCCCAGCTCCTGCTGTTAACAAACCAGCTCCTAAGACCAAGGCACCCGCACCAGCTACCAAGGCTCCGGCTCCCATGACTAGCAATCCGGCACCTAAAGCAGCAATGCCAATAGCTGCACTAGCCCCATAAGTAGCAATTGTTGGTAAATGACCTGCGAGCATTGATAATCCAGCAGAAGCTGCATAAACACCAACACCAACGAGAGCAAGAGCTACACCAAAAGCTGCTACACCGACGGACGCGACTAGTAATCCTGCACCAAAAACTAAAACACCAGCCCCTGCCACCAAAGCACCTGCTCCTAGCACAAGCAGTCCGGCTCCTGCTACTAGGGCTCCAGCTCCTAAGACAAGCATTGAAGCACCTAGAGCTGCAAGAGCGATCGAGGCTGATAATCCATAAGTAGAGATGACAGGTAATTGAACTGCTAATATAGCTAAACCAACCGAAGCGGCATATACTCCAACACCGATCAATGCAACTGCTGCACCAAACGCTAAAATACCAACTGCTCCTGCAGTTAAAGCAGGGCCTAAAAAGGCGAATACTGCTGCAAGCGCAGCGATTCCAACACCCAAACCTACCATGGTTATGATTGCTCCTGCACCAGCACTTGATAATTGGATGGCAGCTTGAACCAAAAGATAGATTCCTGATGCCGCTAACATTACACCAGCTCCAATCATCAATATACCTGCTCCTAATTTCAAGACAGAGCTTGCTGCTGCTCCTGCTGATGTACCTACTGCTGTATTTCCAGCGCTCATTGCGGTACTTGCAGCCGCATTTGTTGCTTGTGCAGCGGTAAGACTAAGAGTATTTGAAATCAATGAAACAAGGTTTTTCCCAAAATCAAAAGCTGATTTTAGACCTCTTGCAATCGTAAGACCTGTTTTGATGCCTTTTAAAGCAACCGCAAAACTAACTACACTCGTAATCAATGCACTCCACATTTCTGGACTAATTGATTGAGCAAGTTTTGAAAACCAACTTACAAGAGTTGAAATCCCATTTACGATCTGCCCTACTGCCGTACCAATTGTGTTCCAGGGAATAGCTTCTCCTAAATTCTTAGCAACTTCAACAGCTGCCCCAGATAAGTCCTTGAATGCACTGTATGCACTATTGATGGCACCTGTGTTAGCAAAAGATTCTACGACAAATTGAAATCCTCTAGCCAATTCTTGTATTACAGCATTTACGAATGTAATTACATTGCTAATCCCTTGGAGCAAATCTTTAAATCCATTCCCTTCGCTAGTAAAGGATTCAAAAAGCGACTGGATTGTCACGACTACATCCCGGAAAGTGTCCTTAACAACATCAAAAACGCCCTCGTCAACTCCAAGTGAAGAAAACAAAGATTTGAACCCTTGCTCAATTTTAGGACCAGCTTCTGCCAGGGCCACCTCAACAGCTTGAGGGAGCTGACGCATGATATTTCCCACCATTGGCACGAAGTTCCCAAGAAGAAAAGTTGAGGTAGTAGAAATGAGAGACTTAAGAGATGGACCGATATCCTCTCCAAGTGTAAGATTGGCTAAAAAGTTTGAAGCTGAAGCCTTCATCGCTTCAAACGAACCGCTGAAAGTAGTTTTAGCTTCTTCTGCTGCAACTCCAGCAATACCAAGTTCTTGTTGAACCAGGTCAATAGCTTCTACAATATCCGCAAAGTTGTTGATATCAAACTTCTTGCCCATCGCTTTCTCAAGCTTGCTGGCATCAGCCAGAAGCCGTTTCATTTCTTGTTGAGTACCGCCATAACCTAGCTTAAGGTTGTCCAGCATTGTGTAATTCCCCTTGGCAAAACCTTGGAAAGCCATTTGGATAGAACCAATATCTGTACCCATCTTAGCTGAGTTATCAGCCATAGAGAGAATCGCTTTATTAGCTGCTTCTGCAGCCTTCACAGCATCACCACCGAGCGCTTGCTTCAAGCTGGCACCGAAAGAAACAGCTTGCTCAGCGTATGTATTAGCAGAGATTCCTGCTGCGGCTGCAGCTGTAGCATATTGCTTCATGGTGTCTTCAGCGCCCTTATAAAGTGTATCAATACCACCAAAAGATTGTTGTAGCTTAGCGCCCTCATCCAAAGCGGTTGAGAAAACACCTTTCATAGCACTTCCCAAAGACTGAATCCCGGAAATAAGCGCACCGCTTACGATATTGGCTCCAAGGACAGATTTGAAGACTGAACCTAATTGCGTTCCGCTTTCGGCCAATCCTCCGACCATTCCTTTTAGACGTGCGACTCCTGATTGAGCTTTGTTGCCATCCATATCTACCTGAATGACGACCTTACCATCTGCCATCTTATTACCTCCTTTCTATTCCATATCGTAATCATCAGCTTCATCATCATATTCTTCAGAATCAGGCAAAGCATACTCTTTTTTTAGCTTCATCATTTCATCGATGTAAGCTTGAGAATCGCCTTTTCGTGGCTTGTACTTCCTGATTTTGATGACTTCAACGAATTTAGTACCTTCTGGCAATCCTGATAACAGGGCATTAAACTTTTTCCAGTGCAATTTTCCTCTTTCTTCAAGCAAATCAATGCCGTATGCTTGCATAAAACTCGAATAAATGAGATCACCATCTAAAGAAATATCATAGACAGGCGGTTCATTGCTTTGGGTAGAAGGTTCTTTTTGCATCACGTTGCCGGCCAAGTCGTACTCAACCGATACATCTTTCAGTGATTTTAACTGGATATGTTCCTCGAAAACCTGTTGGAAGATATCCATAGCATCTTCAATCGAGAACAACCCAAATCCATCTCCTGTAAGCATTTTTAAAGCAAAGAAAGGCTTAACCTGTTCTGGTATTTCCTCATCACACCACATTTCAAAAAGTCTAATGATGTTATCAAAGGACATATTGAGAGAGTAGACCTTATCACCAATAATCAACTCATCTGTTAATTTTCGTGATAGATCCAGCATGATTAACCCTCTAAATATTTCTTGATTGCTTTTTCAGAATTTCGATTCTCAAATTCGCTAACGATTCCACGGATTGCTTGGATTAGATAATAGATTGTATCCGTTGTTGTTTCTCCTGAAAATTTATAAACTTTCTCAAAAGCTTCTTCATCGAACAACTCTGTCCAACTCTCTTTAGACACTTTGTAAGCCTCTTCAAAAGCTGACTCGTTATCCGCTTCTTCTAGTTTTTTAGCGCGTTTTTCGAGGTTCTGCCCAATTGTTTTCATGCGTTTAATATTTGCATCATTCGCTACATATTCAAGCTGAAACTCCCCAAAATCAACAGGGATGATGTTGCTTAGTTTTTTAATTACGACCATTTTTATCTCCTTTCAAAAAAAGAAGACAAGGCGGAAACCGCCCTGTCTCTATTCAGGTAATACGTTTGATTTCTTAGGCTTACGAGTCCATACAATCTTGAACTTGATTTTTTCAAGCTCAGAAGCTTCACCGTCACCAATTTCAATCTCAGAAAGACGAGCTAATCCCTCTTTTTGAGTTTTACCATCAGATGAAACTTCTTTGTACCAAACGATGAGATCATCACCGACCTCGTCTTCTTTATCAGCTACAAAGTTCTGAGCCTTATCTGAGTAATCACGATGCCCTTCAAATGTGCGACCTCGAGTTTTTGAAACGATGATATTTTCTTTAGTTCCATCACCGTCAAAGTATGCTGCATCGTCGTCTTCTTCGTTGTTTTCAGGGGATGACGATTTAATCCCTTTAGCAATCCACATATACGCTTCTTTTTCTGGTGCAGTCTCAGGATTTTCAGCGCTATAAGGACCAATGAAATGTTTTCGTAGTGCGTTTTTGTTCTTTGCCATTTATTCTTTCCTTTCGATTTCAAGATTTGCTGTTACATCCAGCAAATAAGTGTAAAAGCCTTGTTCGTCCAACTCGTTTAAATACGGTTTCTTGACTTCAAGGCCTAAATAGTTATATGAATTGTTCTTGCTTGGTAATTCCAAGCCGATTTTTGATAAGGCAGTGTTAATCTGCCATAGAGTGTTATCAATTAGTTTCTGGTCTTTTGACTTGATTGCAATCTCAAAAGGTAGGTCCACAATTTGCGTCCCTGCCATGTCCTCTTCTACCACATTTCCACCAGGAAGCGGATAGATTACCAATCCCTCATGCTCGTCTAAATAGCCGTGTTTTGAGGGGATTTGGGTTTGAACACTTTTGATATGCTCCAGCAAGACCTCTGAAAAGTCGTTTTCGTGCATTATTTAACTCCCATTGCTTTGGCACCGACCTCTGCCCAATTCTTAGCATATAGAGCTGAGGCCTTCTTATCCCATCTCGGACCAGTTCCAGGTGTTGGTTTTTGACTCAGTAGCTCCTTCTTATTCGCAAAGAAGAACTTTCTTTGTTTCTCAGAAAAGAAACCTTTTCGTTTCTTGCCATAATAGAGCAATCTTGCGTGTGGCGCTGCATAGATAATCGAATCTTGTCGAACGTGTCCACTAGCTCTCAGTATTCCTTTTCTTTTTGGAACAAATCTATCCATATCCAATAGCATTTGGTTAGCTATGGCTAGTTTTCCTTTTGCGAAATTATCTGGAGAAACTTTCTTTTCAACACCTTTTAAGTCAATCTTTACACTAGCACCGCCCATCAAATTACCTCGATTTCATAAGCTAACAGCTTCTTAGTAAACGGATGGTATTGTGGAATAATGTCTTTGACGACATAACTGGTCTCGTCTTCCTCAACGATGCCACCAACAAAGCTCTTATCAAGCTTGATAGGGCAGTATTTAGGATAGACAATTACAGTCGATGAATTCCTTTCGCTCCGATGGTTACCAGTCCCAGAGTGAGAGAAGGTTCTGTCGAACTTGCAAGGAGATAAATAAAGAGGGTCAGAGTACGTCTCTTTCCCCCAGTCATCTTTCCCTTCGACCTTCTTAATCGTCAAAGAGTCAGGTAGCATTCGTTTATCTATCATAATCCACCCTCGCAAAGCCAAATCCTGCCATTCTCAGCCAGTTTTCAGCATCTCTCGATAAATTATACCTTTCGGCTAAAGAAAGCGAACCAGATCCATTCTGAGAGCCTGTGCGATAGCTTACTGATGTCCGTCCTACTGACATACTAGCAATAGATTGTCTATCTTCCGCAGTCATGATGCCCGAACTGTCCAAATAAGCAATCTGAAAGGCTGTGGCACGTTTGACAGCCTTCTTTCTTGCCTCAATATCGGTATCAAAGCTATTCATAGAGTAAAAATCTCTAGTGTAAGCATCGATAGTCATTTCTGCTCGTTGTAGCAATTGGTCAAAATCATCAACCGAATCAAAACCTAAACCTCTGAACTCTTCTCTTGTTAAGTAGGTCATGACAACACCACCTTACATCAAGAAGTCAGTTGATTCAGGAACTTCTGGAACTGGTTCTGTAAGTTCTACAGGTGCTACATCTGGCTCGATACACTCAAGCCATTCTTCACCGAAGTGAGCGGTTGAGCGTCTGTTGATTTCATCCGCTTCAGCAGATGTCATTTCATAAACAACACCTTCATCGAATTGTTGCCCTGTTTTTTCAACATAAAAATTATTTTTTGCTTCAAATTTGGCCATTTAGAACCTCCAAAAGCTCATCTTTGGATTTGGTTGAATAACCTTCAATCCCTTTTTCTTTAGCAAGAGCTTTCAGCTCTGCCAAGGTCATTTCGGAAAGTGAATAAGTTGCCAAAATTTCTGCGATTTGGCCATCTTCAATCACTTCTTCAAAGCCATCAGCGATTAGCTGAGCTTCTAACAAGCTACCTTCTTGTACTGTGTAGACTTGATTCCCTTTTTCGTATTTACGCATTTTCTACCTCCCTAATTAAGCAGATTTGTGAGACACATAGACACCATCTTGTTTTGATTGCAAGACAAAAAGATCATGATAGAGACGGTTTTGATACAAGTATCCGTCACCTTCAGTGTGTTGACCAGGAGCAAACAGATAGATTGAGTTGAATTTAGCTTTTGCGATTACTGCTGGCTTAGCCACGATCAAGAAGTTGATGTTTTTACCATCAGAAGCCTTAACAAATCCAGTAGTGAAATCAAATTTAGTCTTGAAGCGTGCATCATCCCATACTTCAATAAGCTGAACTCCGTCAAGTGAAGTGACACGAGTGTCAATGCCTTGAGGTGATGTAGTAGCGATTGAGCGTGTGAACTCTTTAGAGCGTTCCAAGAAGTCCATAACTTCGCTAGAAACATACATAACGATGTTCTGAGCTCCATATTTACGAACCGGCAAAAGAGCAGCCTTCAATTTAGTGTAGACGTTCACTTCTGACAGATCATCTTCAGACTTGAAGTGGTTGTTTGTGATAGCTTCTGTAGCAATTTTAGAGAAGCGGTAAGCATCCACTTCTGGAGTTGCATGCTCTGTGATGAATGTGTTAGATACGTTAGCAGCAGAAAGCTCTTGGTTAGTTTCGTCTACGTCTGCAGCATCCACGAAGAACTCGACGTCACGGTCGAATCCTAGTGTATAAACTTTCTTGTCGTTTGAAACTGTACCAGAATTATAGCCTTTAGAACGAGTGTGTGCTTTATACCCAGTAACTGAAATTGTAGGCAACTCGAAAGACTTAGCGCCTAGCCAGTTTACTTGTGGCGTTTCCAAGATGCTTGTAAGTGCGCCTTGCATCAATTTCTTTTCAAAAGTGCCTTCGTGTTTAGTAATATAGTTGATTGTCATTAATCATTCTCCTGTCAATTATTTAGTCCTAGAGCCTTTAAAAAGGCATCTTCTTGGTTCGTTCCAGCCGTTGGATTCCCTCCAGCTGAAAATGTCGGCTTTTTCTCCTCAGATTGCTCTGTGCGCCCAAACTGAGGATATTTCTGCAACACTTGACCAATAGCATCTTCGATAGATACCTCATCGGATACCAAGCGAGCAGATAGAGTGATGACGTCGTCCACAGATTCGGCATTTACTCCCAAGGTCAGAGCTGATAGTTTAGCTTCCAGACTTTTCTTGTCTGATAAAGCCTGTTTCAGTTCTTTTTCTTTAGTAGCAAGCGTCTCTGATTGTTTCTCAGCCTCACTCTTTTGTGAGTCTTTCCACTCTTTGAGTTGTTGGAGTCCTTCTTTAGCGCTCTTGAAATTTTCAAACCCTAGGTCTTTGAAGATTTTCTCTTGTGCTTTCTTGGACTCTTTAGCTACAAGACCAGTCACCTCTTCTTGAGTGAAAGTCTTGACAGATTGCTTTTGAGCCTGTGACTCAGTATTTTCTCCAGTATTTGCTGACTGGTCAGCTTGTGTTTGAATGTCATCTGCCATTCTTCCGTCCTCCTAAAATTAGGTATTATCTTCCGTTCTTTACCGACTGCGGATAAAGTCAAGCAAAAAACCGCATCAAATTTGACACGGTTTATAGTGGTTTATAGCAATTTACTGCATGAAAAAAGCGCCTAGATTGTTCTAAGCGCTACGCTACTGAAATACTAAGGATTTCATCCTCAAAATACTCATAAAGAGTACCGTCGACATCTAAGCCAATTGAGTCAATCTCCTCATCGTTGTCATCTTTGTCACAGTATTCTTGGACAAATCCTGAAACTATTGAGCCATCTTTAAGCACAAGTTTCACGTTTTGTCTTAAAAAAGTCCATAATTTCATGACTTACCTCCATACGTTGGGACAATGTGTGCCCCTGTCTTTCTATAATGTATCCTAAAGCTATCAGTTTCAAACATCTCACCTGTTTGTTGGTCGATATACACACCAACCTTGCTATTGTGTTTTATGATTTCTTTTTTAGGAATGTAGTTAGAGTCTTCTTTATACAAGAATTTCCCTGTGCCTGAATAACGTTTAATAAGCTCAGCAGCCTCATCCATTGATATTGTCAAATAGCTTGGCTCAATCTGATTGCCATTGGCTAATTCAGTTTCAAGTCTCCTGCGCCATTCGTTAGTACCTTTTATGTGGTCAGCTTGTTTTTGCTCATTGATTTCTGCCTTAATTATACCATCTTTTACAGCGTTTGTGAAACGTTCCCGCATTTCTTTTTGCTCTGCTCTGTGTTTCTCCAGCTTTTCAAGTTTTTTTCTGACCTTAACCTCTTTCTTGGCTTTGGTATAAGGGTCATCATAGTATTTCTCTCTAGCTTCATCCCGTTTCAGGAAGGGGTGCTTATCGATGTAATCTTTCAAAGCAGTGTTTTGAGTGTCTATCTTGCTCTTGTACTTGTTTATCAGGTCATCATCACCCAATTTCTCAGCGATGTGAAGTTTTTCCTTGTTAGCTCTGATAGACCGTTCTAGAGCTCTCTGCTTAGCTTCTGCGTTGGCATTTTCTTTTGCTTGTTCTGGACTAACCGAATCGACGTCCTCGCCCAAATCGGGTTTATAATTGGCTCCTGGGATGAACGGCGTCAGCATGTGTCCGCAGTTAATACCCAAACAACCTTCAGGCCGACCGTAGCCATAATCAGACAAAGCGAGAATATGCTCTCCATGCTCTGTTCTAGCGTGACCGGTTGTGACAATATGATGTTGTAAAGGAGCGCATGACTTACGAGCTGATGCTTTCTTTGAAAAATAAAAGGTATCAATTCCTAACTCTTCAGCTGGTCTTGTTCGCATTTCTCGATAAGTTCGGTAAGTTGTCGTCTTGATAACCGTCCGTGCGTAATTATCAATCTTCCAGTTACGTCCAGCTCTATCCTTGAATCCTTGAAATCCTTTCTCTTGCCACTGCATGACCGTGTCAGAAATAGCCTTATCAGCAGTTGAAAAACCTGTAACCACTCTAGCGACAGATTGTTCCACAATACCTTTATATGCACCAATTACAGACATCGGCAAAGTAGTATTGATTAAATTGTGGATATCTCCGACCGCTTGACTAGCATAATCGGCAAGGATTTCTTGAATGTGATTGCTGTTTCCTGCGGATCCATGCCCTAAATCTTCTAAAAGTTGCTGCTTCGTGTCCGTGTAGAGCCTCAACCCCTCATTTTCAACAATGTAGCGTAGCTGTTCTTCAGCAACTCCAGAGTATTTAGAGATTAGCTTCAGGTTCTCCTCGTTCAGCATGTGCATCTGCTGCATCTTTTCAAGTTGCCAGATGTACGGTTGCTTATCAAGATAGACCGTGCCACGTTCCGTTACACGTTCGACCACGTTGTCAAACAAATCCAAAGCTAACTGATGATAAATATCCGCGACGTTGCTCGCTTGAAGTAGCAGTTGCTCGTCATTGAACTGGATTGGTGGTCTCTTCTTTGACATCTAATCACACTCCATAAATATCAATATCCTGTTGATTTCGCTGACTGTTAGCCGTATCTATTGTCTCCTGATTGATTGCCTGAATCATCTTCTTAGCGTCAAGCTCTGATATGTTGAAAGCCTTTTGAATAGCGTGAGCCTTGCTGACAATACCACTGGCCAAAGCCTTAGTCCAATAATCAAGCTCATTGTTCTTGTCGGTAAAGACTCCATCGTCCAAATTGATTGCAATCTTATCCATTTGAGGAATTGGACCACTATACAATTCATACAAACTACCCAGCTCACAGATTGAAATAATCAACTCTTTCAAAGACTGCTCGACCAGACTGACAATGCTGTTTCTCATTTGGTAAGTATCACTATTTTCAGATACGACCTCTGTCGCAGTCTTCAAGCTCTGCCCGTCAAATGTAAACATTCCAGCTGATACACCTAGGAGCATTTCAAAAAGCGCTAGACCCTCGTTAATAGTCTTGATGTAATCATCTGCCCTGATTGCAGTTGTTAAATCTGTGATTGTTCCGCCATCCATATCGCTTGTTGACAAGCGTAAGTAGACATTCTGCTCTGTTTCAAATCGCTTGACAAGTTTAACGTCTCCGTCCTGGTTAATCATTCTTGTTTCTGTGAGATTTTCAGGAACGGCCACTCTACGTTGACCCATCTTAACTTCCCACTTGAACTCGTCATAGGTCGTATTAATGAAATCAATCGTGCTCTTGGCATTATCGAAGATTGATAAACCAAGAGGCGAATTGATGTCCTTGTTGTTCATTCCAGGAGGTTTCAGGTAAGAAAAAAGCGGTCTTGTTAGACCGTCAAGTTCAACTTGTTCTTCTAGATCCTCGTAGACTTCAGCTAGAGGAACACGTCCACCTACTTGTTCAGAACTTTCAGACCTGTATAGCTCGTTTGAAATGATGTATTTCCCATCTTTCGCCCATTCGTGAAACTCAATTAAGGTATAGTAGATGTTCTTCTGACCTGAAGCCTTTATCGTCTTAGTCACGATAGCAGCACTTGAAATGTCCTGTGTATTGCTCTGCAACGGCAAAAAGACAGGTGCTTGAACGAATGACACTCGCACTCGTCCGTTATCTACATAAGGCCTCATAGCAAGACCGCCTAGAGCCAAACAACTCTCGAGATAGCGCTCGAAGTTCTTATTGAAGCGGTCATTCTTCAATGTTTCTTGAATGAATGCATCTGCCTGTTCGTCGTCCAATTTAATCGAAGCCTGCTCGTTAAAAACCAGACTGGCAATCTTCTTGGCAGCGGTTCGAGCGATTGGCAAATGAGTCGCTTCTCTTTGCTTCTTGACACCATCGGTATTCGTGTATGTTATCTTCTCAATGTTGCTCTGATAGTATCTTAGGTTCTCGTTGATTCGACGATACTCTGCGCTTGTTACTGCGATTTTAGGATGGTCTGTGATACTTGCGAGACTTTCTGTAGTCATTGCATACTGTCCTCTCTTAAATAGATTTTTGACAAATTGAATAATGCCCATTTATCGGCTCCTTATTGCTAAAAATTAGCGTAATGCTTATAGAATACGTTCACACTATATCTGAATTCGTCCATTGCGTGGTTATCTTTATCAATCGGTCGGCCGTTATCGTCACGACTGTAAAGACCAATCTCTTTCAAGAAATAGTAATGGTCGTACTCTTCTTCTTGGTGATTGATAAGCAAGAACTGACCTGAAGATATAATGTTCTGGCCACGCTCAATCCCTACCTCGATACCCTTCGCCTTGCTGCTGACATCATGCGCGTTGTTCAAGGCTCCCTTTGTCTGAATTCCTAGCTTATGCAATTCCTCTCGTAAGGATCTACATGCTGGGTCAATCCAGACATCGGTATAGCGCATTTGATACTTGCTCACGCACCACTGAATAAATGCTCGAAGCTCGACTGCATAGGTGGACATAGCCTTGACTTGGCCAGTTTCAGCTCCGCTGTGATAGTAATGAGCTACACGATTGAGCCTAAAGAAAGTCTTGTTGTCCTCTCTATGCTTAGTAACGATGTTACAAGACATTGAGGTGGCGTCAGATTGCCCACCATCGCCGTTGAAGTACATTTCCATAGGTTCGCCTACCAAGTTGTCCTTGATGTTCTTTTCAAGGTCAAATAGGCCATAAATAACGCCCTGAGGCATCACCCTCTGACCAAGTACGTCTCTCTTGTAGAGATAAGGATTTTTCTTAAGCGATTGAATAATAGACTGCTTACGCTCTTCAGACAGAATCGGATTGTCGTCCATGGTCCAATGGGTCCAGCGTGTGTTCTGGACATCAAATACATCCTTAATAACTGGATGTTGTGGAGCTGGAGGGTTAAGGTCAGCTAGATGATAGCGTAGTTTAGCGGCCCACGTCCGTCTGAATGCCTCCTGGATAAAGTCCATGTTCAGCAGATTGATTTCACAAAAGACCACTGAGCCTAAAGACATACCAGTGATAGCACCTACACTATTAGCTTTACCTCCACCTTTGTAGTAAACTCGTTTAGTTCCGTTTGGTGTATTGATTAAGAGGTGATCTCCGTGTTCGTCGTGCCTGATTTTGCAATTGCCGTCGAAAATATGCATTAGACCTGTACCGTCACCATCAATGAATAGACGGTAGGCTTGCTCTTGATTGTATGCAGCTATCAAATGGTTTTCGTCTGGTGACTCAATCAAATATCTTGCGTATCTGAAATGACCAGCGGTTGTCTTACCACTTCGAGGCGTGCCCTCGTTGACCTCGAGCTCATAGTTGAACGGTCTACGAATGATGTTGAGTTGTTTGTTTGAAAAATCAATCTTCAACCTCATCACCACCTTTTACCGCATTTAAGAGAGCTTCCATGAGAGTAGTATCGGACTTAGAGTCTTGATTTCTCTCAATCTTGATTTTGAGCAATTCAATCTCTTGTCTGATTTTCTCATCTGTCAACTCAAGGTCTTTCCACGCCATGTTGTTCATGCCGTCCAGAGCCGAAAGAAAGGCGTTTGAATTAGCTTGTCTAATACCTTCATTCTCGATGCTTGCCCTAGCTTTATTTTTCAGCCATTCATACTCATTGAAAGCCTGCTCTCTGGACCATAAGGACATATTAGAGAACTGTTTGAGCAGCTCACGATACCTTACCAAAACCTTACCATTTTGAAGAAGCTCGCTTGCTTTAACATCGACCGTGCTATCTTTCCACTTTTTAGAAGTTGAAAAAGCTTGTCTATATGCTTGTCTTTGAGATAGTCCGGAGATTATTCCTTGGACAAATAGCTCTTGTTTTGGGGTTAATTTATCCACTCACCGGACTACCTCCTTTCCGACAAAATAAAAAGCCACACGATGTGTGACCTTTTTGCAAGCAGACTACAGACTTGCGTGTTAATCAGAAATCTATCTTGAAATACTTTCTTTTTTATTTTTTTGTAGTCTTTACAACCTCTAGCGGAATCAAACCGCCTAGCTTATAACTTACCTAGGATATAATTAGCTATGCAATCATGCAAGGTCCAGTCGCTCCGCAACCATTTGTAAGTTAATGAGTGATATATGAATGCTAAGCCTGTTGCCTACCCCATTCTGGGACACAAAACACTCAAAGGAGAGGGGAGGACTTGAACCTCCAAGGCCATTACAGCCCCCTGACATTACAGGTAACCATCTACCAATTCTGAGACCTCTCTCTTCAATTCTTGATACTACCATTCTAACAGATTTTAGACTTCATGCGCATTCACTTTAGCTCACTTTGTCTATAATAGTCTCCTCTAGTTCAGACTCAGCCTGTTTGCGTAATCTGTAATAAGTTGCCTTACTTATTCTCAAATTGTCGCAAATATCCTCAATGTAGGTCTTAGTAATGTAAGTCATTCTAAGGACAGACCTGCTTTTTGGATTTTTAAGCCTGTTGATCATTCGACCTAATTCAAGTTTCCTGTTGATAACCTCTTTAGTATCCTGCTCTATAGCCTCTTTCATCACTACCAACTGAGTATAGACGTCATCAACTTTTCTAGTCTGTCCACCTCGGACTTTGACATCTGACCACTTAGGACTTGAGAGCAAACCTGCCTCAAGCTCATTGATTTCATCTATACGGCTTTGGATGTCCATATCAAGGTCTTGTAATTCTTTCAATAGCTCTTTAGCCTTGTTCACTCTCTATCTCCTTTGTGATATAATAGTCTTTGCGAGAACTATTAGCTAAGACAGAGGGTGTCTTGGCTTTTTTTATATCTCAATCCCAAAGAAAGTACAGATATCTTCCAATGCACATTTAGAAATACTACTGCCTGTTTCCCACTTGGCTATCGTATCTCTGTGATACCCTAATTTAATAGCCAAATCACTTTGAGTCAATCCCGTCTCACATCGCTTTCTTTTTAGCATTTCGGCAAAAGGATTTGTCTTTTTTCTCAAAAACATACGAGGGTCAAGATTCAATTTTTCGCAAATAACAAACATATCTCCATCTTGTGGTTGTGCTTTTCCGCTTTCCCAATGACAAATAGTTTCTGGGGTAACTCCAAAGATTTTAGCAGCCTCAATTTTCTTTAGACCCTCGGCTTTTCTCCACAATTTGAACTGTTCCGAAAAATATTTCCTATCCTTCATCATCCACCTCAATCTTTACGACTGCCCTACCATTCGGGTTCCGTTTTTGCGTTGATGCGAAAGTATAATACTTCAACATCCTTTCAGCAATTCCAGTTTCTTTGCTGATCTCTGCAAGAGTTCCCATGGTAATGAACGTATCCCCTTGATATAGAGCATACTCACTCATTGCTTAACTCCTCAATCAGCCAGTCAAGATTCTTTCTGGCTTTTTTCAAGTCTTCAAGGCCGTTTTTCTTCTGGTGTCGTAGTATGTACTTCAAACTGTTACCTAGAA
This sequence comes from Streptococcus sp. CF7_Ac1-8, assembly GCF_024295435.1. Lineage (GTDB taxonomy): Bacteria > Bacillota > Bacilli > Lactobacillales > Streptococcaceae > Streptococcus > Streptococcus mitis_AP. Next base: position 54,784 of record NZ_JANCPI010000009.1, read on the forward strand.
AAAAACCTTTCAGCTGTTCTGGTGTCATGAAATTTCTTAAAGCATCGATAGATTCCATACCGTATCGCCCTTGGTAGTGATTTGGTTTGTTTACGTTGTCAATTATTTCTGGGTTCATTTTTTTACCTCATTAACTTTCTAATATACAAATTCGTTGACCAGGTCGCAGATAAAGAGCCTCCAATCAGATTCCCTGAACGTTAAGAAACGATCTGTAGTAAAATTTCTAAGTCTTTTGTAAAAGAGCATCTTTAGTTGAATTGACTCGCCAACACTCAGTAATGTACCGGGGAAGCGATGCACTGAATGCACTCTATTCCCGTATCCCGAAATATCTAAATGTATTATCGTTTCTGGATATATGCGCCCCATATTAGCTTCAACTTCAAACTCAACCTTAACTTCTTTCACAATCGGAACCTCGTTAAAAATTGGTCGTGCAGAAAATAATGGAGACGGGATTTTTTGAATTTTCTTTCTTCCTAAATATGGATATTTTTTAGGTCTCATCTTTCTACCTCAATTTCTTCCATAATGCTTACTTGCTCCGTGTAAATAATAAGTGCCATCTTTGCGCTTGTTCACGTAATACGTGTACTGCCCATCTGGGCTGGCATAGGAAATCTGCTTCTCTCCTCCCTAAACTCCGTTATCTCGCATCATGTGGCAATTTTCCATAATCCATTCTACATCAGGCATCTAGTAACTCCTTGTTCTCGTACACATTCCCAACAACCTCACAACCAGTATGTCGTAACCACAATTCGCATCCGTGTTGTTTGGATTCAAGACGATATGCTCCACCGCGATGTCGTACAACCTCGTAATAAGTCGGTTCAGAATAGACATCCTTAGCCATTTTGACTATATCCCCCTCAAATATTTCCTTGCCGTTCTTGTCTTTGAGTCCTGTTGATTGCATGATACATTCATAATCATCATCAAAATGTAACCAATTTTTTCTTTCTTCAATCCAAATAATAGGACAAGTCCAGTTTCCATCACTTAGATCACAATTACCTACCATGACTTTGTAATTCATTTCGTTTCGCGCTTTATCCCACGCTCTAAATTTCGGTATCATGCCAACACTCCTTAAATAAACAAACTAGCTAGCCATATCAAAAATGCACATGTAATGATTTTTGAAATACTGCTTTTTACGGCATATGAATAATCTTCATAAGATTCTTTTTTGCTGGATAACACAGGCCAAATGAAAGATAGTAGTGCATCCATCCCTAAAGCTTGCCAGACTGTAATTTTACCAACTGGAACAATTGTTGTGATAATCTCATTCCACCCATACTGAACCACAAATGGCGATACAACGATTACAAATACCGCCCCAATAATGATTCCTAGTTTTTTCATTTTATAAATCCTCCTCTTTGACAAACGAGCCGTCTACCATCTTACCCTTACGGTCTTTAATCTCGTTCTCTCGCCCAATGCTCAACATGATGTGCTAATAATTCCATATTTGTTGTCATAGTAACACCTCTAATTCTTCCAGCTTGAAATACTTTGTTAGTTCGTTCTTCAATTCCTCGATAGTACTGCATCGTCCGATTAAATCAGATACATCTAGCATCGTGTCCTCTTTATTCAGAGTGTTCTCTCCTACTGCATCAGCTACCCATTTTGGATGTGTACCAGCGTAGGAGAACTGATTTTGAGGTAATAACTCAAGTAATGCTTCGTATCGTTCTTCTAGTGAAACCAAGGCGCCAAGCGTATCAATAAATGCAGTATCCGATTTCCTGGTTTCAAAAACTTCTGGCCAATTTTGCTTTACAATTTCAGCATAAATAGCAGACCATTCTTTGTCTGAAAAACGTGATTTTTCAACCAAGGCGCCGTATTCGATTTCCTTACCATCGACTGTTACTTTATAATTCATATTCTTACCTCATTTCCTACTTTAATCTTATCCCACTGCTCCTTCGTAACCACGAACACGCCATAGTCACGAATTGTGACAGTATACAGCTTGCCATGTCGTCCTTTCTCTACGACTCTGCCTTTGATTTCGGCGCCTTGATTATCAGCCTTATATACAATCATCGGGCGCTTTTCTTCTAATTTCTTAATCTGGATACTCTGCCAAATATTTAATCCAGCAGACAATAATATCCAGATTGCGATAAATCGTTTCATTTTACCTCCTATTTTTTTATCTTTTAGATTTCCTTTTGCCGATTAGTTCAACTAAACTTCCTACAAGGAATACCAACCCTCCAAAAAGAAAAGAATGTACTAACAGAATTGGTATTAAATAAGGTTTGATTGGGAAAATTGAAAATACCCATGTAAAATACCATTCAATAAGTCCGCAAATAGTAAGGAAAACGACTGCAACTGTTGATAACATTAATGTCACTGCTCCGATACCTTTTATAAAGTCACTCATCTTTCACCTCCTCAACTTATCTTGTGGCTTTCCAGGTCTCCAAATTCGTGGCCATGATTTACAAAATACGAACCAATCAGGATTGCATCAGCTTCATCATCTTTGACGTTCATGTCGAATTCATCCGAAACCTTAGCAACTGCCTGCAGCTTCATTGATTTCTTGCTACGGTCTTTGTAGCTGAACTTCCAGTGCTTGCGCCAGGTCGACACGTTCACGAAGTACACATTGTCAGCAATCAATCGTCCAAGGATGATGCCTGTCACAATTCCAATACTGATCATGGACTGCTGATTTGGCCCCATGACCGAGTTCTTCTCGACCACAATCGATTCAAAATGGCAGTCGTACTTCTGGAGCGCCCTTGATTGAATGGCTCGCAATTCGCTAGCCATGAAGCGCCCACGTTCAAAGAACGATTTGCTTTTATGTTTTAAGACACCACTATGGACAAGGTCAGAGCCGTAAAATACGGCCCATCCTGTCGCAGTAGTTGAAATGTCTAACGATAATGTCAGAGATTTCATTGCAGTTCTCCCTTGATTCCACAGAGATCAAAAAGATTTTGTTTGTTAGCCTCGATATATTCAAAGAATATTTGTAGCTCAGCTAGTTTTCTTTTTTCTTTCTTCACTCCTAAACTAGTATGGTATTCTATGTCCTCCTCAGGTTTAGCCTTAATGTCTAGCCAGTATAGAGGTTCAAAAACGTCCCCATTTTCATCTAAAGACGGCTCTGCATCCTGGTTTCTAAAAACCATCTTCATATCATAGCCAATCATATTCTCAATTTTGATTTCTTTATTTTCAATCTCGATTACGATTGATGTTTTTGGGACATTGATTTTAGTTATCATGTTGTTTCTCCTGTAAAAATTCATTGTAAACCTTAGTAAAAATCTCTATTACTAGGTTTTGTGGAATGTTTGACCGTTCGTTGTATGACTTAGAAAATTTTCCCCACTCAATTTCTGGCTTGATAATGTCATTTTTAAGACCCAAATCAAGATTACTAGCAAACTTTGTAGGTTTCTGCAAAGGGTAGTCATAATTGTTGTAGCGTGTGAGATTGAGATGTGGGAGCTTGAAATCCATGACATCCTCAATATATTTCCACAAGCGCCCACTTGCTGGGTTCTCTATGATGAAATATTTAGGGTTATACCGCTTGATGATCTCAATGGTATTGAAAGCGCAAAGCTCCCCATTTACCCTTTTCATAAATTGACGGTCATACTGATAATTTATATAGGCTTTCTCGTAGTCAGAGGCGTTCCTAATCGTAAACATGCTAGGCTCCCTTTGTGGAGCAAAGAGGCTATCTGAGAGGTCTTCTTGTTTCCAGCAAGCGTTACCCTCGCACATAGCACTAGCATTACTCCAGCTTTCACATGGTGGGCTAGCTATTATCAAATCAGGTTTTGGCAACTTGTCAAGTTTATCAAAAAGCGTGTTGTCTCCAAATAAACGCCCATAGTCTGCAAGGTTCAAATTTATAAAATGATCGTTCTTGTTTTCTATGTCTATTCCGATTGGATAGATGTCAATATTCGCCCCCCCCGAACTATTCAGAGCTTTCACGCCTGTTGTATAGCTACCATTCCCGCTGTCAAACAATGCCCAAACGGTCATTTTTTTATCTGACATCGATACCTCCTAAAACGGCAAACCGTCATCTGGGATGTCAAATGGATTAGGATCGGCAAAAGGTGAGCTATTCCCATTTTGGGAACTGTTGCCTTGCCCTTGAGACTGCTGACTGTTGCGACTCTCTAGTAGAGCGACGCTCTCAGCGACTACTTCGGTCACATATCGACGCTGACCGTCTTTCTCGTAAGACCTCACTTGTAGACGCCCTGTGAGGCCAATAAGTGAGCCCTTGCTACAATACTGAGCAATGACGTCAGCTGTTCCTCTCCACGCTTGGAAATTGATAAAATCAGCCTTACGGTCTCCATTTTCGTTCTTGAAATTGCGATTGACCGCAAGTGTGCCCTGCAAGCTAGATACATTGTTAGGCGTTTTTCGTAGATCAGGAGGCGCTACAAGCCTCCCAACCAGTGTGACGTTGTTAATCATCTGATTTGTCCCCTCTAGTGCTACGCTCTCCCAAGAGATACCCTAAAAACATCCATAGGATAGCCATTCCAATCTCTTTGATAAAATCATTCATTATTTCTCTCCTTTGCATTCATAACATACATTTTGGCCTACATCTTTTGCCTTGATTATTGATAAGCTACCACATTTCTCACAGTTGATTAAAAAACCTAAACCATTTGAATTGATACTGCTTATATTGTTCTCTGAGGGAACTTTGTAAATAATCAATGCGGATGTATGCCAATATTCAGCACTGACTCCACTGTCAGCGACAGCAGACACATTTGATTGAAATTTGATGTCAATCAACTTAATGCCTGGATTTTCGGCAAGCCAGCTATTTATTTGATCATCAATCGCCTCGTCAGATGGGTAGTCGGATGATAAAAATACTGTTTTAATCATATTCCCCTCCTGGATTGTGCCACCACTCTACCAGTTCGCTGTGATGGGCGTTTAGGTACTCATCAAAGTCCTCAAATTGACGGATAGCCCATTTTAAGCGTTGGGTGTCTTCTCCACGTCGTGAGCAGTACCCGCTCACTTTAAAAACTGGAGTAATCTCACTCACAATGCGAGGGCTCAGGTCGTCAATATTTATGATTTTGTGATTTTTAATTTCAAAATCTAAGATGAACTCATCCCCTAGGTTGTGGATAACCTGCAATCTCTTGCCGTCTGAGTAGATGGCTACGCTGTCAGATATTTTTCTGATGTCCATAATTACCACCCACATTGTTCATTGAGTTCAGTCTGAGTCAGTGGCTCAATACGTTGATAACCTCTGACTTGATAGTTTTCCTTAAATTTAAACCCTGCTTGTTCAAGAGTAGCCTTGAGACGGTCTTTTTCGGCTGTATCTACAAAATACACCTCTAAAGTCATTTTTTGGGTATATCGTTTTAGGCCATTTTCAGCCCCTCTAAGAGCGTTTGGCTCATTTTGAGGGATTTGCCCACCGCCCAAGATTTCGCCTGTTTCTGGGTCAAAATTTGGGGCCTCTGTTGATTTTGGAGCTTGTTCCTGCTGTCTAGTTTGTTGAGCTGCTAAAAGCTCCTGACTAGCTCGCTCTGCTCTTTCTTGAGCCTGTCTAAGTTCTTCCTTTTGCTTTTCAAATTCATAGTCAGATTTGATTTGTTCAAAGACCTCAGCAAGAGTCAAGTCTTTCAGCTGTCTAATGTAAGGTGAGTCAGTCATGCCGTACTCAGCACATAACCCTGAAATAGCTGACTTAGCCTTTTCAAATTCTTGCTGTTTCTGAAATTCAAATGTGACCATGTCGTCAAGTGATTTCATTGTGGCTTTTTTAAGCGTCACGCCGTCAGCCATGAAATCGCTAGCCTTGACATAATCAAGGGCCTTTTCATCAAATAGACGAGGGTCCAGCATATACTCAGCTGATTTGTTGGCTAGATAGCCTTTGACCGTGTCAATTCTGACAGCCTTTTGATGTTCTTCAAATTCTTTGACATCACTAGCAATTTTGGTAATGATGTCTTTTAGAGGCTGGATGGCATTCTTGACATACTTGTCAAACTCGTCAGCTGGTTCAGATAAGACTTTCTTATTTCTGATCCGCTCGTCAGAGACCTGCTTGTCTAATTTTCGTAGATCGGCAAGTGTCTGCTTGTCATCCTTGATGGTTGCAGCTGTAACCGTGTAATTTTGATACTTGGCTACAACCTCATTGATATTCTGCTCAAATTTCTCACGGTCAATGATTTCAACCTGTGCCTGTGTCACTTTTACCTGTAATTCTTGCATGTTAACTCCTCTCTAAAATTCAAGTTCGTTGTCATCTAGTAGCTCACCCTGGATTGGCTCCTCAGTTTGAGTAAGTTCAGGAACTGTGTGGGCTTGCTCTTTGTTAAATTGCTCAATCTGAGCCATCTTGCGTGCAATGACATCCTCACGGCTCTCTTGAGGTGTGACGTCTTTGATACGGTCAAATGTTTCTCCACCGTCGTCCTCGGTGTACATGTTACCCAAATCCTCAGGGAAAGCCTCTCTAAGAGCATTAACTAGGGCTGTTTTTCTGATCATAGTAGCTGGCATGCTGTTCCATGTGCTTTGTTTCTTGTTGTATTCTTCAAGAGATACCTGAATTTCTACAGGTACTTTGAAATTTTTGCGATAGACTCTAGCCCAACCGCCTACCAAAGTATCACCTGGTAGCATAAGAGCCCCTTTGCGTTCGTGCATAACGCCATCTTTATCTACAGCAACCACGCCAGCCTCAAATCCCTCATAGTTTTTACTCTGGGCTGCACGTTTCAAGAAAGCCTCTTTAGAGACAATCAAGCTGAACTCTGTCCCTCCATTGCGGTTTTTATAGGCTACAATGTAGACCTCGTTAGCTAAAGGGTTTAGGTTACGCCCTTTAATAAGTGACAAAGCTTGTCCCACCTGTTTCTCAGTAAGTAGATTCTGAGGATCAAAGTAACGTTTGATGTCTTCAAATGTCCAGTCAAGGGCATTGACAGAAATGTCACGTTTAGCCTGTTGTGTTGATAATTGATTATTAGTCATTTTATTTTCTCCTTAATTCTTCATTGTCAATCTGCGTCTAGCATTTTGTTTCAGGTCGTCCAAACCGTTTCTATAATCATCAATAAGTCCTAAATTGCTATCGATAAATCGCTCGACTACTCTATTCAGCAAGTCTTGCGACGTAGAGCCTTCGAGTTCAGCTAAAACTCCAATCAATTCTTTCTGTTTCGGAGACATTTCAATTCTGATATAACTTTTCCCTTTGTTTGAAGGTATATTTGTCATTTCTTTCTACCTTTCGTCTTCTTCAAATTCCAATTTTCACGTTTTATACGTCTATTTTCGTTTTGCAATTTCAAAATAATATCCTGTTGATCGTTGATGATTTCTCCGAGTTCTCGGCCAAGATGAATATATTCAGCTCGCCGGTTATCGATTTCTTCGTGTAGCTCCTGAATCATACTTCATCACCCACGTATCGATACTGCCCACATCCAACATAGATGTACTGGCTTGGGTCAAGTTCTTCTCGTTCTTCAGGCGGTTGCATTATATCTCTGTCATAATCAAACATGCGCATACACCTTTCCAAGTTCCAGAACTCGTTTCACATATCTGGCCTTGGATGTTAGCCCAAGATCCAACAATTCGTTTTTTTCTTCATGATTGGCCAAAAGCCACACACGGTTTTCAAGTTCAATTCTGGTCATCTTCCTGCTCCACCTCTTCATCTTTCATTTTGATTTCTAGTCTTGTCATGGCTTCATCTACTGACTTGCCGTCTAAGATGTCCTTGATCATGTGGCTTACATCATGAAACGATTTAGCTCTGGTTCTTCCTTTTTCGCTATCAGGAACCAAACCGAGGTCTTGCATAAGTAGGAATGCTACGCTTGCATCGTGCATTGCTTTCTGAAGTTGTTTTATTTTCTTGATTGTACGAATTGTTTTAAACATATTGTTCTCCTTTTTCGATTTGTTCTTTGTACTTGTAGGCAGCAAGCTCCTGCTTCAAGTCATAGTTTTCTTGCTCGAAAGCAAAGCGACGCTTGCGCTCCTCAAATAGGTCGTTCATGAGTTCGACCGCCACCTCTCGCCAGTCAAGGTTGACTGCTTTAAGAACTACTTCAAGTCTGAGTTTTAACTTAGTAAGTAATTTCATTAAGCTACACCCTCCTCATTAGATTGCTTGTTCATTCCTAGAATGATGTCATAGTACGAATGACCAGCAGGGATGACATATCCTGTCAGATCATCAACTTGAGAACCATCTGCCATGATGTTTATAATTCTTGGTTTCCATTGCTCTTTTTTTCTCTTCATGTTATAATTTCCTTGAATAATTTTGTTGAGCGCCTGATTGCCGTCAGGTGCTTTTTTTATTTTATGTCGTATATACACTTCCATTCGTCGCATAATACGTCAGCTCGTTCATCTTATTAGTGAACCGTTCGTCTGTCGTAATCAGCAACCTCTCTTTAAGCAAGGTTGATAGTCCGTAAAATTGGCTTTCAAACTGTTCAATAGCCTGCTTGCGTTCCTCAGTAGTCAGTTGCTGACAAGGAGCGTCTCGAAGCTGTGTCTTTGCTGAACTTAAAAGCATTCGTCTTCATATTTCCTTTCGTTATTCTGTCAACGAGACTTTGCTCGTAAAGTTCTTTGAGGTGCTTACCTTCAAAATTAGTTGTGATAATTGTATTCGTCCTGTTTTCAAGTATTTGATACAGGACTTTCTGCATCCAGTTATTGCCTTGTCTGATTTCGTTCCCAACACTTGACTCTTTGCCCAGGTCGTCCAAAATCAAGAAGTCAACGTTTTGCAGGAATTTCACGACTGAGCGTTGTTCCCACTTAGAGTCCTTGTATTGAAAAGCCTCTTGCATTCGAGAGAACAGCTCCATGGATGGCATATAGACTACCGATTTGCGAACTTGGAGCATTTGAAAGCTCTCGTTTAAGGTCTTAGCTATTCCAACTGCCAGATGACTCTTGCCAACTCCAGGCGGTCCAGAGATAATCGTATTCCCTTCGTAGCGCTCTTTCACATAGTCAGCCGTGACTCGCTTAGCGAAATTGACTGCTTCAGCGTCCTGATTTGTATGGATTTCAAAATTTCCAACAGTCGCATTTTTTAAATCGTTTGGGATGATGCTCTCTTTCATAAAGAGAGAATATGATCTCGTATCTCTGATTTGAGCTTCAGCAATAGCTAACTGCTCGCTTGCGTTCTGGTTGATGGTTTCTTGAACACATTCAGGACAATAGTTCAGCGTGTTACGAGTGCAAGGGTTGACCGACCGCCACATATAGACCCCTTCGTGTTTTGGGCATTGTTGCTTCAACGTCTCAACCTGCAAGGCTCGTTCTTGCAATTCTTTGCTTGATACTACTTGCATGCGCACCCCCCTAAAATCCAAGCCGTGGATCAAATCCATCATCGGACAATCTCAAGCGACCGTTCAACTTACTATTTGACCGAGTAGGCTTCTGCCTATTCTCTACTAACTCAACAGTCGTTAGACCTTTTTGCTTCCAATCTCTCAAGATGCTTTCAAGGTATTTGAAGTAAGGCTTACCATTGCCCACACATTCTTTGATTGCTAACTTGATAACCTCTTTACTATGGTCTTGCAAGAAATATTTCAAGTCCTCAATCTCGAACGGTGTCGGTTGTCGTCCAAACTCTGAGAAAATCCAGTCATAAACAATTCCCAAATCATTTTCTGCTGGGGCGTCCTCTATACTATATAGATTATTAGCACCAACCCCCTCTGGTTCACTCAGTCTTGATAAATTAGTATTGATATTATCAGTCTTGATTCCGTCTAATTTTTGGACTTCTTGAAGTCTATTTTCTAGACTTCCTGCGTCTAATTTTTGGACTTCTTGAAGTCTATTTTCTAGACTTCCGCTGATATATATACGATTGGGCTTATTTACTCCTTGCTGGTCCTCTCTGATTAAGCCATAATCACTCAGTTCTTTCTTTGCGTTTATTACTGATTGACGGCTACAGGAGAGCTTATCCATGAATTCTTCAATGGTGAAGTAAACGAAGACATCTCCGTTTCTGTCGTGCCACTTATTCTGGACCGACAATGTACGTCTGTCAAAGACTAGCATATACATGACTTTGCCTCTCAAGCTCAGACCTTTGTATTTTTTATCTAGCAACCACTGAGGGAACTGATAAAAAGCATTGTTTTTGACTTCGCTTATTTTCAACCATTCTTTCTCCTTTCTATTTTTCTCAATTTCTTTCTGCTATAATGTAAGCAGAAAGGAGGGTTAAAAATGTCATTTGATAAAAATATAGCTGATAAAATCCTAGAATTTGCTAAACTGGAGTCGACTGTTCCAGTTGGAACTTCTCATGATTTCCACTCTGAAGAATTTGATCAAGATGATTTTAGAGATACTGCTAAGAAACTAATCTCAACTGGTCAAATTTCAGGATATCTCGAAGAAGATTTCTCAGGATTCTATATCGCATTCAGATTGTAAATTCTGAATTTCAGCAATCACTATCGCATCGATTTCAATAACATTTGGAAACGCTGTGATAGTGATTTTTGGTTTTCCGCTCGCAGGCATTTCTAATTTAAAATCAGTAACCCCACGACCGAGTTCCCAGTCATTGATTTTTACTGAATAACCTGACGAATTAAGAGATTGACCCTCAGTAGGTTCTTGCTTTGGTTTAATGCTTAGTTTTAATTGCTTCATGAGTACTCCTTCCTAAGCTGTATGTTCCATTTCGGGAACGTTATCGCTAAAAAAAATAGTGATTTTTTCCATTGGCAGTCCAAAAATCTTTGTGATTTTCGCAAGTTCGTCGGCGCCAATAGAAACTAAGCCGTTTTCACGTTTAGCGTATGGTGTACGTGATTTCCAACCCATCTTATGAGCTACTTCATCTTGTGTCATGCCACTAGCAATCCGTTCAGCTTTTAATCGTTTCAGATTAACTGTCATAACGTGTTCTCCTTTTAGTATTTTTCGTTCCCGACACGGAACGAGTTCATTATAACTCTATTCGTTCCATTTTGTCAACTATTTTTTTAAAAAAAATAATAAAAAATGTTTTTTTGTGTTTCTCTTGTATTTATTTGGGAACGATGATATAATTAACTTATCAAATAAAAGGAACTAAGAAACATGAGAACTAATGAAGAAATCATTTCTTTAATCCAGGAAGAAGCTAAAAAGAAAGGGATGTCTATGAGTGAGTTAGCTAGACGTGTTGGAATAGCTAAATCAACAATGTCTAGGTATTTCAATAAGACTAGAGAATTCCCTCTCAATAAAGCTGATGATTTTGCTAGAATCTTCAATATTACGCCAGAATTTCTTTTAGGAATTCAAAAAGAGAGTAAAGAAAGACCCGAAATCCTAACCATCTACAACCAACTAGAAGAACCTAGACAAGAAAAGGTCCTCGACTTTGCCAGTGCTCAACTTGATGAGCAGGAAAGTTCTAAGGTTGTTTCTATCTTCGAGAAGGTAAGCAATGAAGATTATATCATTGACTACGTTGAGGGCTTGGTTGCAGCAGGACATGGAACGTTTCAGGAAGACAATTTACACATGGAAGTAAAGCTCAGAGCTGAAGATGTGCCAGAGGAATACGACACGATAGCTAAGGTGGCAGGCGACTCAATGGAGCCACTCATAGAAGATAATGACCTTCTATTTATCAAGGTAACTAGTCAAGTGGATATCAACTCAATCGGCATTTTCCAAGTGAACGGCAAGAACTTCGTCAAAAAGCTTAAAAGAGATTATGATGGTTCTTGGTACTTACAAAGTTTAAATAGTGGATACGAAGAAATCCACTTGTCAGAAAACGACGACATCCGAACAATCGGAGAGGTCGTAGATATTTATAAGAAAAATTAGAGAGGTATAGGATAATGGGAATTTTTGATAGTGCAGAAATGAAAGAGGCTAAACGCCAATACAAGGAAGAAATGAAACAATTAGCTGAGGCTATGAAACCTACAGGCAAGATTTTCATGTGTGCCAAGTGGGATGATAACTTAAGAGTCATCTCTCTTGGTTCAATGGGATTGGGTACCATTGTTAAGTACGACACAATAAAAGACATACAGGTCTTTGAGTCCGTCAAAGAGGTTACTTCTACAAAATCAAAGGGTAAAGAAAAGCGTAAGGGCGTTATGACTAGAGCAGCCGTGGGTACTATCCTCATGCCAGGAGTTGGAACTTTGGCGGGTGCGTTGACAGCTAAGAAACAATCCACAGGGGAGAATGAGGCTGTAACTAGTCAACAAGTAACTAGAACTATTGTACTGACTAGAGATGACCCTTTCAAAACAGTTCTAAACGTGCCTTACAATGCTGAGCTAGAGGTTAAGTTACTTAGTATCCTAGCTGAAAACCTCAGTCAAACAGTACCAGTTGAACAAGTTGCAGAGGCTCCACAAATTGAGCAAACCATATCAAGTATATCTGTTGCTGATGAGCTAATGAAACTAAAAGAACTACTAGACGCTGGTGTTCTGACACAGGAAGAATTTACAGCACAGAAACAACGACTTTTACAATAAAAACAAAAAAAGCCCCACGCTCAGAAGTTTGGCGACCGAGAGCGTGAGGCTGTAGGCAAGAAAAAAGCATTAAAAAGCTCTTTTTCTTGTACCCATTTTATCAAAAAAGAGGTACAAATTCAATGATAACTACAAATAAAGTCGCAATCTATGTTAGGGTGTCGACCACATCTCAGGCAGAAGAGGGCTACTCGATAGATGAACAAAAAGCTAAACTCTCTAGCTATTGCGACATCAAAGACTGGAATGTATATAAAGTATATACTGATGGAGGTTTCTCAGGATCCAATACTGACAGACCAGCGCTAGAAAGTCTTATCAAAGACGCAAAAAAAAGAAAATTTGACACAGTTCTAGTCTATAAGCTGGACCGTCTTAGCCGTAGTCAAAAAGACACGCTTTACTTGATTGAAGATATTTTCATAAAGAATAATATAGCCTTTCTGAGCTTGCAGGAAAATTTTGACACCTCTACTCCCTTTGGTAAGGCTATGATTGGACTCTTGAGTGTCTTTGCCCAGCTAGAAAGAGAGCAAATCAAGGAGCGTATGCAACTTGGTAAAATAGGACGGGCCAAGGCTGGAAAATCCATGATGTGGGCTAAAACATCCTATGGATACGACTACCACAGAGAGACTGGAACCATTACTATCAATCCAGCTCAGGCTCTGACTGTTAAATTTATATTTGAGAGTTATCTGAGAGGGAGATCCATTACTAAACTGAGAGATGATCTGAATGAGAAATACCCAAAGCATGTGCCTTGGAGTTATCGGGCGGTCAGGACCATACTAGATAACCCTGTCTATTGTGGTTTCAATCAGTATAAGGGAGAAATTTATCCAGGTAATCATGAGCCGATTATTTCAAAAGAGGAATACGATAAGACTCAATCTGAGTTAAAAATCAGACAAAGGACAGCAGCAGAGAATGTCAATCCTAGACCATTCCAAGCTAAGTATATTCTATCCGGTATCGCCCAATGTGGATATTGTGGCGCTCCTTTAAAAATTATGTTAGGCGTAAAGAGGAAAGATGGGAGCAGGTTAAAAAAATATGAATGCCATCAAAGGCACCCACGAACGCTGAGAGGCGTTACTACCTACAACGACAATAAAAAGTGTGACTCAGGATTTTACTACAAAGACAAGCTAGAGGCCTATGTGCTAGAAGAAATAAGTAAACTACAAGATGACGCTGATTACCTAGACAAAATATTTTCAGGAGACAATGCTGAGGCCATAGACCGCGAGAGCTACAAGAGACAAATAGAGGAGCTATCAAAGAAACTAAGCAGACTCAACGATCTATACATAGATGACCGCATTACCCTTGAAGAATTACAGAGCAAGTCAGCCGAATTTATAAGCATGAGGGCTACTCTTGAGACTGAACTGGAAAACGATCCAGCACTCAGGAAGAACAAAAGAAAGGCTGATATGAGGAATCTGCTAAACGCTGAAAAAGTGTTTTCAATGGATTATGAGAAACAGAAGGTACTTGTTAGAGGGCTTATAAACAAGGTTCAGGTAACAGCTGAGGACATTGTTATCAAGTGGAAAATATAGATAATTTTAGTAACCTACATTTCCACAAGCGTGAAAGCCTTCACTTTCGCTTTTTTCAAGAATGTCATCATTTTTTTCATGTTAAAAATTTACCTCCATATTTTGATACATGGGCATGAGCATTGCCGCATAAAGTAAAACGATAATAAGGGCCACAAAGATAAAAACTAATGGCTGCACCAAATTCATGGTGCGATTGACTCGGGTAAAAAAGGCTTCCCAAGTTTTTTCAGCATAGATTTCCAACTCACTCCCCAGCTTGGACTTGACTTCCCCATACTCGATGATGAGACTCAATTCCTTCCTAAAGAAAGGATAGGTTCCTATCGTCTGAGAAAATTCGCGACCATTTTGCAGAGCTTGAGCCAGATCTTGACCGATTTCTTTAAAGAGCTGGGAACCTTGTTCCTGCATGATCTGAAAAATCTGCGTCAGCTCCATTCCCTGTGAAATCATATTCCCCCATTCACGCGCATAATAGGCTGTCAAATAGGTCTGTACAAAGATTCCAAGAAAAGGAAGGCGTGCTAAGATAGAAAAGACGCGCATCTTAGAACTTCTTTTATAGAAAGTTACTGCTAAAAGTGCAAATACAGAAACAAACCCTACCATGCCCAGAAAGATTTGTGGCAAATTACCGATGATTTGGGTGGCAATATTGCTACTGTCCAGTTGGGGTAGTAGGTAGTTGCGTAGTCCCAGCATAATTAAGAGAAGAAATCCCAGCAAAATCAAGGGATAGGTCGCTACTTCAATTAACTTTTTCTTGACCTTGGCCAGATTATCTAGATATTCTTCTATCTTTCCCAAACTCAGGTGAAGATTCCCATGAACCTCAGCTAGGGATAGCTGAGTGACAATGGCACTTGAAAACCCCAAACTTTCCATCATTTCTGAGAATGATTTCCCTTGAGACAAGCCCGTGCGCATCTGGGTCACACACTGCTTGTCTAACAAAGCACTCCTATCTAAAAAGGAGATAGTCTCCACCAGATGAAAACCGCTGGAAAAGAGATTGTTAAACAAGGTAATGATATTTTTTTGCTTAGCTGTAGCTAATTTTTTCTGTTTCAGCCTGAAGACTTGTGATATGTCCATCTTTAATAAGCTGGTCAATCTGTTCATTCCAGCTAGTTGGCTGGTGTTCTTGATAGTCTTTGTTTGCAAAGTCAACGATTCCTCCTCCCCCGATTAATCTCTGGTAGCAGACTCCTTGCAGAACGACTGTCAATTCCTCCTCACTCACACCCAACTCCAGCAAGCGTTCATAAACACCTCGGATACTCTTGGCATGAATGGTTGAAAAGACCGTCGCCCCTGTCAAACTGGCTCTGACCACTGCACGCGCCGTCTCGCTGTCTCGAATTTCTCCGATAATCAAGAGATCTGGTCGATGACGTAAGGAAAGTTTGATGAGATTTTCATAGGTCAACCCGATTGCCTCATTCAACTGCAATTGGAGCATGTCGTCCTGCTTGATTTCAACAGGATCTTCGATGGACATGACCTGCTGTCCTTTAAAGAGGGACTTGGCCAATTCGTGCATCAGTGTTGTCTTACCACTGCCGACTGGACCTGCAAAAAGATAGAGACCACGTTGCCTGTACTGCTTACCTAATTCTTCAATGTCCTGAAACCAAAAATGCAAGTCCTGCTCCTCATCATGCAACAAGCGAATCACCAAACTCTCATGCCCTCGATAATCGCCTACGGTAGATAGACGTAGAGATGCCATCTTCTGGTCATATTCATAATCACAGGAACCAAGTTGACTACGTCTCTTCTCCCCAACATTCATACCCGCTACAAACTTAAAGTGACTGATAACGGCCGCAAATTTTTCAAAATCATAAGAACCGATTTTACAGCGCTTGTCTCCGACCCTCATATGAAGCTCATAGGCGTCTAACTTGGGGACAAAATAAATGTCTTGCGCTCCTTTTTTTCGAGCCGAACGAATGATTTCTTGTGCAATTTCTTGAACCATACTTACCTCCTCAACTATACTATTCGCAAAGAGTTGGAAAAATAAAAAAAGCAACTCCAAAAAAGTTACTTTTTCTCTAATTTAATTTCATACGGCAAGAACGGTGCCTTTCCTTACCTGTTTGTTTTTCATAGCCTGGGCGTAATTTTTCATCTGGAATAACCTGCTCGTCCTGCAAAAGAGCCAAAGAATGGTATTGTTGTAAATACTCGTCACATTCATCACACCAACGTTGGTCTTCTGGATCCCAGAAAATGGTCATCAAGTCACTTCTACTTTTATAAAGAGGGGATTCTTGTTCCAATCTAAACCAGCAAGTTTTGTAGTATTTGAGAGCATCATAATACTGATCAAATTTCTTACTAGCTACAATATCTTCTTCCCAACCTTCTAAGAACCACCAAGGTTCAAAATCTCCATACATTTCTATAACACGATACATATTCATTCATTTCCTTTGTATCGTATATTATAACTAATTCCATTAAACAAGGAAAGAAATATGCTCATTTCTTAATTTTTTGATAAAAAATCCAGCCATCTGATGAATGACTGAATTTCTATTTGCTTGTGTTCCAAAATGTTTTTACTACTTAAGCTTCTGAAATATCGTTTTCGATGATGACCTTAATTGCATGGTGGTCTGCTGCTTTACTGAAAACTTCATAGGCTTTTTCAATTTCACTTAGTTTGAAATAGTGAGTTACCAATTTTTCTGGTTCAATCTTATGACTTTCAAGTGCTTTCAACAATTGTGGAGTTGTATTTGTAGATACCAAACCAGTTGTTACATTGATGTTGCGAATCCAAAGTTTATCCAAGTCGAATTCAACTGGTTTACCATGTACACCACAGTTAGCAACCGTTCCGTCTACACCGATAATCTTTTGACAAAAATCAAATGTTGCAGGAATACCAACAGCTTCGATAGCAACATCCACACCACGACCATCTGTCAAATCATAAATTTCTTTAATGGCTTTTTCAGGGTCTGAAGAATTAATCTTGTGAGTCGCACCAAATGATACAGCAGTTTCCAAGCGGTTATCGTCTAAGTCTACCATAATCAATTTAGCTGGTGAATAGAATTGAGCTGTCAAAAGAGCAGCCAATCCAACTGGACCTGAACCAATAATGGCCACACTACAACCAGGTTCTACCTTCCCTTTCAAGACACCAATTTCATACCCAGTAGGCAAAATGTCTGATAGCATAACCAAGGCTTCATCTGACAAGTCTTCTGGAGTGTGGTAAAGAGTGTTATCTGCATGAGGAACACGTAAATATTCAGCCTGCATACCATCAATCAAGTGACCGAAAATCCATCCCCCTTCGTCTTCACAGTGGGCATAAATTCCTTTTTTACAGTAGTAGCATTTACCACAGGCACAGACACAAGAAATCAAGACCTTATCGCCTTTTTTGAAGTTCGAAACTCCTTCCCCAACTTCTTCAACTATCCCAATCCCTTCGTGACCAAGAATGGTACCACTTTGGCAAGCAGGAACATCCCCTTTGATAATATGGAGGTCTGTTCCACAAATAGTGGTTTTTACGATACGCACAATAGCGTCTGTTGGCTTGCGAATCACTGGTTTGTCTACATCAACAAAAGAAGCAAGTCCTGGTTTAACATAAGTATAGGCTTTCATAAAGCATTCCTCCGTTTTTTTATTTGTACTATTTATAATATAATTGTAAGCCTTTTCGTTTGTTTCTTCAAGTTTTTTTGTGATTTTTTTAACTTTTTTATTTACCGGTAAAGCAATATAGATAAAAAAGCAGAAGCTAGTCACTAACTTCTGCTTTCTCTCTTATGCTTGATAACGTTTCACACCATCTAGATAGGTTGCTACCAATTCCAAATCTTTATCTAATACGATAAAGTCTGCGTCGTAGCCTTCACGGATTTGACCACAGACATCATCAATGTGAACAGATTTAGCTGGGTTAAGGCTAGCCATCATGACCGCTTCGTGTGGATTTGCAATACCCCACTCGACTACATTTCTCATACCATCTTTAAGTTTGAGGATAGAACCTGCCAAATTACCAGTAGATTTGAGACGTGCAGTTCCATTTGCTACTACAACAGGGAATTCTCCCAACATATAGTCACCGTCTTCAAGCCCACCAGCTGTCATACAGTCCGTAATAAGAGCGATGTTTTCTGTCCCCTTTTGCTTAAGTAAAATCTCACAAGCTTTTGGATCTACGTGATAACCATCACAAATCAATTCTGCGTAAGTATGTGGGAGCTCATACATAGCTCCTACCATACCGAGTTCGCGGTGTGTTAAACCACGCATCCCATTATAGGCATGTACCCAAACACTAGCTCCAGCATCGACTGCCTTCTTAGCTTGTTCAAATGTCGCATCTGAGTGTCCAAGTGCAACTGTCACACCTTCACCTGTAATAGTACGTACAAAATCTTCCACCCCATCACGTTCTGGTGCAATAGCGATTTTATTTAGCATCCCTTTTGCAGCATCCTGCCAAGAATGAAACTCCTCAACACCCGGGTCTCTCATATAAGTTGGATTTTGTGCCCCCTTAAAAGTTTCTGTGAAATATGGACCTTCATAATAAATTCCACGAATCTTAGCACCTGTTGCTTCTTTATAATGGTTTCCAAGATTTTCAGTGACTGCAAGCAATTGCTCATAAGTGGCTGTTAAAGTTGTGGGCAAGAAACTGGTAACACCGGTACTAAGAAGTCCTTCACTCATAGTATGCAATGTACCTTCAATGTTGTTGTCCATCACATCTACACCTGCATATCCATGAATATGAGTATCCACAAGACCTGGTGCAATGCTATAACCAGTATAGTCAAGAACCTCTGCTCCTTCAGGAATTTGATCCACATGTTTCCCAAATTTGCCATCAACAAGTTCTAAGTACCCACCGCGACGAATGCCAAATGGATAGAAAAACTGATCCGCTTTAACGTAATTAGGCATAATAATGACCTCCTTAAAAGATTACTTTTGATATTTATTATGTCAATTACATTATAAACCTTTCTGATTCATTTGTAAATGGTATAGACCTGTTTTCTAGATATATTTTAAAAGAGCTGGATTTCTCCAACTCTTCTCTTTTTAATACAAGTTATTTTGATTTGACTGGCTTGTCTTGAGCTGTTTGCAAGGCTGCAGCAATGGTATCTGCATACAATTTAGCTCCTGCTTCAATTTTACTATTGTCACTTCCAAAATGGACTTGGTCTGTCCCAGTCCAAATTTCTGGATGTTCCTTAGCAGCTTGATTCCAATCTGCTATCGTGATGTAAGGAGTCTTCTCTGCTAATTCTCTCATATAGGCAGCCGCCTTCTCAACGATTGCGTAAGTCTCTTTTGTCTTATCCCCCTCATAAGGAGTCACCAAAACCATATGGTGCCCCTTAGGAAGATTTTTCACGATACTATCCCAATCTTCCTTGTAATTTTCAGGATTATTTACCCCTGTTGCAATAACCACCATCTTTGGTAGAAATTTATTCTGGCTATTGTTGAGCATGATTTCATTGGCGGTCTTGGTTGTTCTGCTGACCTGCGCATTAATCTGTGCTCCAGGAAGGGCTGTCTGCAAAGCTGTATTAGCTCTTAGTGCTACCGAATCACCAATTAACATAGTGCCATCAGCAATTCCCAAACTATCAGCTTCTGCTCGTTCTGCCATCAACTTTGTCTGACCAATATTTGTTTCAGCTTGCTTCAAGCCATTGACAGTCAAGTCTGTCTCAAAGGCTCCCACTTGTGGTGCCATCAAAGTCACTAAAAAGACAATGAAGGCCAAGATTCCTGTACTTGCAGCAAGAATTGTGTGAATATGAGGCAGGGGACGAAGAGTTTGTAGAATAGGTGTATCCTTTCCTGCAATCCAAGGTTCCAACACATAAAATGATAGGCTGGCAAAGCCATAAGAAAAAATCAAAGTCAGTAACACAGCAAAAAGATTTGATGTCAACTGTGAAAAAATAATGTAGAAAGGCCAATGGAAGAGATAAACCGCATAACTAGTATCTGCTAAAAAACTAACAATCTTTGGCTCCTGCATATTAGGAGTCTTTTCATGTAAGACACGCGCTGCCAGAATCATGGCAAGGGCAGCAAGACTGGCAAGCAAGAAGCCCATAAGATAGGCAAAAAGATAGGTAAATTTGACAAAGAAGGTCAAAATGAGTAAGAAGCCAAAACCTCCTGCAAAAACCAACAAGGTCTTTCGTAAATCCCAGATTTTATCCAACTGCTTGACGAGAGAAGTCGTCTGACGAACTCCTACAACAGTTGCTAACACACTTCCCAAAAAGAAGGGATAGACATGGGTTAAACTGGAGAAGTAAACAGAGGAATAAGAGGTTACTAGAAAACTACCAATAAACATGGAGAAGAAGCTAATCAAGAAGGCAGCAGCAGACAAGAGAAAAACCATTCCTCTCAACTGACCATTTGATTTAGCCTGTTTGGATAAGAACCAAACTGCCAAGCCCCAAAGAATATAGTAGTGAACCTCAACAGCCAAGCTCCAATTATGAACAAACAAATGAGGAATGAACTGAGATTCATAGCTCCCTCCTGTTAGGAGTTCATAGAAGTTGGTCATAAAGCCTAAGACACCCGCAATCTGACCCCCAATTCCAGCCACATAATCTTGGCGAACTAGAAAGGTAAAGGGCATGGTTACCAAGACCATCAAAACCACAGGTGGCACAATCCGATAAAAACGTCTTCTAAAAAATCCAATCAAGTCAATCTCGTGATTCTTAGAAAATTCTTCGATGAGTAAAGCCGTAATCAGGAAACCTGAAAATGTGAAAAAGACATCTACCCCGAAAAATCCTCCAGGAAAGATGGTCTGAAAGAAGTGATACAAGAGTACCAAAAGTAAACCTGTAATCCTAATCAAGGAAAACCATTTAATGCGCATACGAGTTTATTCTTCCTTTCATTGTACACTTTATTCTATCAAAAAAAGAAGAAAAATCCCAAGAGAAAACTTAGGATTTTGGCTTATATCAATTCCATTTTAGAAATTACGGCCTGATTTATTATAGCCATATTTTTCAACAAAATACTCACGAAATTCCAAAAGATTATCATCCATGATGGCTTGTCGCACTTGCTTCATCAGGTTAAGCAAGAAGTAAAGATTATGGTAGCTAGTCAAGCGGATACCGAAGGTTTCATCGGCTTTGAGGAGGTGGCGAAGGTAGGCGCGTGTGTAGTTCTTACATGTGTAGCAATCACATTCAGGATCCAGTGGCGTAAAGTCCTCAGCAAACTGAGCATTTTTTACAACCAAACGTCCTTGACTGGTCATACAGGTACCGTTACGAGCGATACGAGTCGGCAAGACACAGTCAAACATATCCACCCCACGAATCACCCCATCGATCAAGCTATCTGGCGCTCCCACACCCATCAAATAGCGAGGTTTGTTTTCAGGTAGCAGTTGGGTTGTAAAGTCCAAGACGGCATTCATCTCTTCGTGTGTTTCTCCAACTGCTAGTCCACCGATAGAGTAGCCTGGGAAATCCATGCTGACAAGGTCATGAGCCGACTGGCGACGCAGGTCTTCAAATCCTGCCCCTTGCACAATCCCAAACAATCCTTGGTCATGCGGACGACGGTGAGCCTTCAAACCGCGCTCAGCCCAACGGCTGGTACGCTCGATGGATTTCTTAACGTAGTCATAAGGTTGATAAAACTGAGGACATTCGTCAAAGGACATCATGATGTCTGAGCCCAGATTGTTCTGAATAGAGATAGCTTTCTCCGGAGACAAGAACATCTTAGAACCATTGAGATGGTTTTTAAAGGTTACGCCTTCTTCTGTGATATTACGGCTATCTGCTAGAGAATAAACCTGGAAACCACCACTATCTGTCAAAATTGGTTGGTCCCAATTCATGAACTTGTGGAGACCACCTGCGCGTGCGATAAGTTCATCTCCAGGACGAAGCCAGAGATGATAGGTGTTCGACAGAATAATTCCCGAACCCATCTCCTTCAATTCTTCAGGTGACTGAGTTTTGACAGTGGCTTGTGTACCAACTGGCATAAACATAGGTGTCGGAAAGGTACCGTGGGGAGTGATGATTTCTCCCAGACGAGCTCCCGTGTGTTTTTCTTTCTTAATCAAACGATATTTGATTGGTGAATCTGACATTTTTTACCTCCGAAGCTGGGAAAGACAGTCCCAGTTCATACTTTGTGCCCAAGGGCATACTGTATGATTTTATCAAAAAAAGCTGGAACTGTCACGAACTATGGTATAATGAGAGAATGAAATACCCAAAAATTGATTTAAAAGCCATTCGTCTGCAGGCTAGGCAATTTCAAGCTGAAAATCCCCGCCTCTTTCTCGTCTATCTCTTACCGAGCATGCTGGTCATCTTGTCTGGCTTCCTCAATCCCTTAGAGCGCATCAACGAGTCTATTTTAGAGCAAACCTTTTTAAGCGTGTTTGGTCATGTATTCCAAGCCTACCTCTTTCCACTATTGGTCTCCTTTATCGGGACGATACTTCTAACCAACTCAGTTTATACAACGCTGAAACTCATCAAGAATCCAGATACAGAACTATCCGTCAAAAATAGTCTTACTCTCTTTAACGAAGAACACTTTTCACAAACCTTTTTGACTCTTCTTCTCAAACGTTTCTACCTCTTCTTATGGAGCATTCCTAGTTTACTTGGGATTTACTTCCTCTTTTACAGTAGCTTTCTAGCAAAGAAATTCGTTGCCATCCATCCTGAGTTTCCCAATCTGGATCTCACGTCAGTTGAAACTGAGCACTTCCTCATGACCTTTGGTCTTTACTTTCTAGCAAGTATCCTCTTGATGATTGTCGGAAATAGTCTATATATTCCACAATACTATGCTTATTCACAGGTAGAATTTCTCCTCTGTGACACCCTAGACTTGGGACAGGCCAAACCAGGACAAATCCTTAAAACCAGCCGTTTCCTGATGAAAGGCTACAAATTTCAACGCTTTGTCCTAGACTTACAACTCCTTCCTTGGTACTTCCTCAATTGGATTACCTTTGGAATTGCTAGTTTCTCACTCCTACCCTATATTCAAATCAATAAAATAATTTTCTACAGAGCAGTACTGGCTCGAAAACGTCCAAAAGCTTGAAGGTGACCCCTCAAGCTTTTTTCTATCAATGAGTTTCTCCGCCCACCAACCTGAGATCCTGATCTCCATGTTCTATAATGGCGCCGATTGCCGCTTCTAGCCCTCGCCTAATATCCACTAAACTCATAGCTGGAGTGGTAGGCCGATTCACCACCTGTTCCATCATATAAGGAATATGCATAAAACCTGCCTTAACATGTGGAAATTTTTTTTCTACCAAATAGAGGGCCTGATACATCAAATGATTGCAGACAAAAGTCCCTGCCGTATTGGAAACAGAGGCCGGTAATCCCTCTTTTTTTATAGCTTGGACCATCGCTTTAATCGGCAAACTACTAAAGTAGGCCGAAGCACCATCTGGGCGAATGGGAAGGTCAATCGGTTTATTACCTTCGTTATCAGGAATGCGTGCATCATCTTGGTTAATGGCCACTCGTTCAGGTGTCAAACTAGTTCTTCCACCAGCTTGGCCAATACAAAGGACAAAGTCAGGTTGATAACTACTCATCTCTTCTTCCAATACTTGAGCCGATTTGTGAAAGACTGTTGGCACTTCTAGCCAGCGGATCTCCGCACCATGGATTTCAGCTGGTAAACCTTTAACAGCCTCCAAAGCTGGATTGACCTTTTCCCCTCCAAAGGGCTCAAAACCTGTCACTAATACTTTCATTTCTATCTCCTTACAAATGATTTCATGAAACACTTTTCTTAAAGACAAGTATAACATATTTCCCTTATTCTGGAGTGAAAAGGATTAGCGATACTAGGATTGACATTTTGAGTTTATTTAAAAAGTAAAATGCTAATCAAGGTCAAAATAGCTGGTCCACCTTGCTTCAAAATAATTTTCTTATCTGCTGTTAGAGAGCCATAGGCCGCAGCCCCAATCACAAATAAGACAAAAATAGTCACAATTTCTAAATTCTGTGAGAAATAAATCCCATACAGGAGAAAGACTCCTAGCAAAGCATTATAAATCCCTTGATTTTTAAACAATGAACTTACTGACGGACGAGCCAGTTCTTCCTTGTCCATGTTAAAGACACGACTAGTCGCATCTGATTGCGTTGCAATACTTTCCAAATAAAAAATGTAAAAATGCTCCAAAGCAACAATCGTTGCTAAAATGATTGTAATAATTGACATCTATTTCTCCTTAAATTTCTATATTTTCAATACCCAAAACCAATTTATTTAATAAACGGCTGAGTTCTGTTCTTTCAGACTCTGTTAAGATACTTGCCATCGCTTCTTTAACCTTGATATGCTTCAGAGGAGGATTCACCACTAACTGCTCCTTCGCATACTTCGTAGCCTCTACCAACACTTCCCGTTGATTTTCAGGATTGCGATGACGCTCCACCAAACCTTCCTTTTCCAGAATCTTGAAATGTCGTGTCAAGGCAGCCTGATCAATTTTCAAACGCTCCTGAACTGCCATTTGGTTACAAGGAGAATTCTCCAGCAAAAATAATAAAATCTGATACCTTGTCAAACTAATTCCAAGTCTTTTTTCAAACAATTGCGTACTCGCTTGCTCAGACAAGCGGAGTTGATACAGTAAATCTTGAATTTCTAACATTTCTTTCCCTTTTCTATTGATTTATCAATAATTGACTAATCAATTATAATACAAACTAAAATAGATTGCAAGAATGTTGCTTGGATTATTACAAGATGGAAACTTCCCATTTTCCATTCATATTGATACTCAATGAAAATCAAAGAGCAAACTAGGAAGCTAGCCGCAGGTTGCTCAAAGCACTGTTTTGAGTTTACAGATAAAACTGATGTGGTTTGAAGAGATTTTCAAAGAGTATGATAAAAAAACGAATGAGACTTACTTCCTATCATGAAAGCTATATCTCATTCGTCAAAATGATATTACAAAGTCGGGTTTATCCATTCATTGAAACGTGAACGTGGTCATAGTGGTTTTCTGTTACGCTACCACGGTCTGGCATTGGGTTCCAAGTATTAGCTGGTCCATATTTGCTATCGAATGGAGCATAGAAACGTTGTTTCCAGATAATATAACTAATTCCACGGCTGGCCATGTTTTGAATAGCGTATTCCGCAATCTTGTCCCCTAGTTCTGAGCTTTCTGGTACCATAAAGTCGATAGCCAACCCTTTTCCGTGATCTCCACTGTCTCCTGGACGGTAACCACTAAAGGATGTGATGCCAAACAAGTTAGCAATTTCTTCTTTAAAGGCAGCTGTTTGTGGTTGAAGGCCTGCATTTTCAGATTTTGCTACTGCAAGTCCAGCATAATCAGGCGCAGCTGGAGCTGCGTAAGTTGTTGAAACTGGTTTCGTCTCTTCTGGTTGATAAGTCGAAACTGCTGGTGTAGCTTCTTTTGATGATGCTTCTTTTGCTTCTTCTGAACTTGTTGCAGTTGTTTCGGTTGCTTTTTCTTCTACTGGCGCTGTAGTTGCTTCTACTGCTGATTCAGCTTGAGGACTTGCTTGTGCTTCCTGCTTCTCAGCTTGAGTCGTTGCCTGAGGAGCTGCTTCTGCAACTGCACTACTTGTTTCTGCTGTTTGCTCCTCTGGGACAGAAGTTCCTGTAAATGGTGCCACTTCTTCTGAAGCAGTCCCTGTCTCTGTAACTTCTGAACTTGATGCTACTTTTTTTGTACTTGTAGTCTCTACTTCTTTTGGTGCTTCTGCAATTGGTTGAGAAAGATCTGCAACTTGAACAGTTTGATCATCTACGGTCACTTGATTGGTTGTCAAATCTGCTGTCGCAGTTGTTACTTCTGCACTAGAGTCTGCTTGAGGAGTTTGGATTTCAACTTCCGTTACTTCTTCTGCTTCATTGATAGTCGTTGTCAAAACAGTTTCTGGGAAAATCAAGTCCATATTAGTGATTTTATTCAAATTCGCAAGAACTGTGACATCTACACCCAAGGCTTCTGCAATGGTGCTCAATGTATCACCATACTGTACTGTATAACTTGTTTTGTTGTCCGTTTTAGTCAAATCGTTTTGGATTTGCTCAACACTACGTGCAGTCCAAAGAACTTCTTCTGCTTGAGTTGCCAATACTGGTGCAAATGACAAGGCTACTGTTGAGGCTAATAATATTCTTTTCTTCATTCTTTCAAATTCCTTTCAAATGAGTACCTGTCTATCATAACACAAAAAATGCAGAAAAAAAGCCCTCTTGGGCCTATTTAACAGAACTGTCCATTCCTTGTAACAAACTCGGTTACTTGAAATAGTTTGTTAGGTCTCTGTCACAAAACTGACACAATCTTTTTATCGCTCAACCTCAAAAATATGGTAAATATCTACTAACGCTTGAATCCTGTGATTACCTTCATAAATCGACTCTAAAAAGTTGATACTTTGAATCCCACTATTCTGGGCAAATTCCACATCCAGAGTCCGATCTCCTATATAATAGGTTTTCTCAGGATCCAACTGATACTTGTCTATCAGATAGGTAGCCGCTTCTGGACTGGGTTTACGCGCAAAGCCACTCTGACTGGTTAAAATCTCCATAAAATAGGACTCCAAACCCAAATCTCTGAGAATGGTAAGAGCATTGTCTCCCTTATGAGTGTAAACAAACTGCTGAATTCCTGATTCCTCTGCCCAAGCTAGCACATCACGCGCACCGGGCATCAAAACTACCTGAGCATTCTTCTCAGCCAAACTCCGGGCACGCACCTGATTTAGCACTTCCACATCCAGCTTTCGCTCTTCTGCCACCCGCACAAGCAAATCCTGCACAGAAAACTTGAGGATAAACTCTCTCACCTGCTCCTTATCATAAGGAATAGCAAACTGACCAAAGGTTTCCTCAATCCCTGACAAAATCGCTTCGTAAGAGTCCAATAAAGTCCCGTCTAAATCCCAAATAAAAGCTGTTTTTTGCATTTCCTATCCTTTCAAGCTCATATAACGCTGGTAACGATAGCGTAGAAATATCCAGCGAAAACCATTATCCAAAAGGGTTCCAGCCCAAATACCGGGCAAGCCCCAACCAAGCACAATCCCCATCAGATATCCTGTTCCAATGCGGATACACCACATTCCTATACTTGTCGCATAAAAGGGAAGGCGAGCATTCTCCAAGCCCTGCCAAACAGCCGTATAGATGACTGTTCCAGTAGCCATGGGGGTCCCTAATAGTGAAAAAAGTGTCACTAGCACACTAGCCTCCACCGCTAGAGAATCAGTCGTATAGAGATGAGTTAGTGGTATACCCAGAGCATAGATACTGAAGGTCAAGGGTAGCATGAGGACCAGAGAAAGCCAAAAGGTTTGTTTACTCAAACTAGCGACTCTTTCCCAATCATCTTCTCCAACTGCTCGAGCTACCAGCATGACCGTTGCCGTAGCAACGCCAAAGGCAGGAATGTAGTTAAACTGGGTCAAGACTTCTCCGATTGCATTTCCAGCCACTGCCTCCGTTCCAAAAGAAACGACCAAGGCAATGATCACTACATCTCCAGCCCGCATCATAAGCCGCTCTCCAGCTGCTGGTAAAGCTAAGGTCAGTAAGTCTTTATCAAGTCCAAAAGTCGGTTTCTCAAAAGGTAGCTTTAATTGCGACCATAAAATCACAAGACCAACCAAACGAGACAGAATTGTCCCCCAAGCAACACCAGCTATCCCCATATCTAGAACAAAAATAGCTAGACTTGATAAAAGAATATTCAAGGCATTGGATAAAAGACTAACATAGAGAGGCAGACGTGGATTATGCATTGCACGAATCAAGGCTCCCAAACTCGTCATTAAGCCTAATAGAACAATCGATCCCCCTACCAAAGATAGGTAGAGCCCACCACTCTCAGCTACATCTCTCTCCGTCCCCAAAAATCCTATCATCTCTTTCCCAGCGAAGATGGACAAAAATCCTAAAAGGAAACTTAATAGTAAGGTAATCTTCAAGGACTCAGTCACATGATAGGCTAGCATAGATTGATCCTTCTGCCCCAAACTTTTTGAAATAACACTGGAAATAGCAGCTCCCAGAGCGATGAAAATCGCCTGGTAAATCGTGATAATATTGCCAGCTACTGATACACCCGAAATAGCTATCAAGCCCAAGTGGGCTACCAGATAACTGTCCACCATTCCCATGAGCATCTGCAAAAAGTTTTCGCCCATAGCTGGCAAGGCAATATTAAGAATGTCTTTATTTTTCTTAAACAATCCTTCCTCCTGATGAAAAGAAACTCAGTTGGTTTCCCAACCGAGTTTACTCCCTCTGTCTTAAAGTCCTAGATAAGCCTCAACCGCTACTTGCATGTCTGTTGCTGCAACAGTTGTCTTATGACGAACAGGAGCTGTTTCAAGCCCGTCAACTGCTGGCGGCACTGCCACTCCTGAAATATCATGTAATTGAGCCAAAGCTTCAAAGTCGCCAAGCCCTGATTTTCCAGTTACAGCTTCTACTGCAACCACTGGGAACTTGTATGGACTCGCTGTTGAAGCAATCACTGTCTTAGTCACATCGCCAGTAGCCGCTTGGTATTTCTTATAAACTGCCGAGGCAACCGCCGTATGTGGATCCTCGATATAAGAATCTGCCTCATAAACACGCTTGATTTCTGCTGCCGTTTCTTCCTCAGTCGCATATTCAGCTGCAAAGAGATTAAGAATCTCTGCATCAAAGTCTGTCAACTCATATTGTCCTTGCTTGTTCAAGGCATTCATAAGTTCAGCTGTTTTAACCGCATCATTACCCAAAAGGTGGAAAATGAGACGCTCCAAGTTTGAAGATACCAAGATATCCATAGATGGGCTAGTTGTTACCTTAAACTCACGTTTCTTATCGTAAACACGTGTCTTGAAGAAGTCTGTCAAAACATTGTTATCATTTGAAGCACAGATCAATTTACCAACTGGTAAGCCGATTTGTTTGGCATAAAAAGCAGCCAAGATATTTCCAAAGTTTCCTGTTGGTACGGTAAAGTTGATCTGTTCACCAGCCACAATCTCACCAGTCTTAACTAACTGAGCATAGGCATAAACATAATAAACAATCTGTGGCACCAAACGACCAATATTCATAGAGTTTGCAGATGAAAATTGCAACTTGTTAGCCGCTAATCTTTCACGAAGAACTACGTCGTTAAACATGTGCTTCACATTTGTTTGCGCATCGTCAAAGTTACCATCAATAGCGATAACATGAGTATTGTCGCCAGTCTGAGTGGTCATTTGCAACTCTTGTACCTTGCTGACACCATCCTTTGGATAAAAGACGATAATCTCAGTACCAGGTACATCTGCAAATCCTGCCATAGCAGCTTTCCCAGTATCACCAGATGTCGCTGTCAAGATGACAATCTTGTTCTCCAAACCATGTTTCTTAGCAGCTGTTGTCATAAAGTATGGCAAAATAGACAAGGCCATATCCTTAAAGGCAATTGTTGAACCATGGAAAAGTTCCAAGTTATATTGTCCGTCTAATTTCACTAATGGCGCGATAGCAGGAGTATCAAATTTGCTATCGTAGGCATTGTTGATACAGTAATCCAACTCCTCAGCTGTAAAGTCATCTAAAAATGCCGACAAAACTAACTTAGCAACTTCCTGATAAGAAGCATCTTTCAATTTGTCAAAGTCCAAATCTACCTTTGGATAAGTAAGCGGTGTAAACAAACCACCGTCCGTCGCCAAACCTTGCAAAATAGCTTGACTAGCAGTTACTGTATTGTTGGCATCACGCGTTGATTGATAAACTAATGTCATTACTCTCTGTCCTTTATCTATAGTCTCATCCATTATATCATGATTTTTCAGAAAATTCTCCTTTTGTAAGAGAAATTATAGGCCCAATTCTTCTTTCAAAGCCTGTAAGTAGGTCATTTCTTGCTTATTTCTCATCTCCAGTCCTTCCTCAGCTAGAAGGAGTAAGTCTTTGGAAAATTCAATAATCGCAGTTTTTTCCTCAGCTATAAGATTTTTTTTAGAAAATTGCCGTCTTAAAAACTTGTAATCACGACCAAATTCTTTAAAGAAAGGTACTGTTTCTAAGTAAGCTTCTAACTTATCTAAATTAACCAACAATCCTAAGTGAAAAGCTGCTGAAGCGAAGGTTCTATCTAGAGGTTGAGTACACACACTACGAAACTCAACTGTTCCGCGAGTCGTTAAGTCTTGGTACTGATAACTACGATGGGTTTCAAAATCCTTCTCTTGAGGATAAATAATAATCTCATCCCCATTAAGCGCATATGCTTGGATTTCAGGTGTAGCCAAATAGTCCCTAGCCTGAATCGGATAAAAATAATAGGTTTGTCCATCACGTTCCGCAGTAAAAATTGAAGAATGATCTAGATAATCAAAAAAATCATCCTCATCTTTAAATAGCCTAGCATTGACACCGACGTTCTCTGGATAGATACCATGCATCGAGTCTTCCCAGAAAATGTCCCTTGAAATTTTCGTATCCCAATCTGCTCCCGAAAACTCAGAGTTTGGAAATAAATAAGCCTTAACAGCTTCAATTTGGGTAAAAGCATTAATCACCCGTAAGTAGTTAGACTTTGAAACATCCAACTGTACCTGACTCCCACAGATAAAAGCACCATATTCAGGAAAATGATGTAAGTCTGATTCATTCACATTCCTACTCAAATTCAAATAGTCCATCAACATGCGATACCGAGGGAAAGCCACTGGACAATTCTCATTTTTATCCCAGTTGGGATGAATACCACAGCCAACAATAGCATGATTTGATTCAGCTAACTTTGTCTGGATTGCTGCCATATAAATACTAAAACGTTCTTCAACCTCTTGTATCGTTTCAGCCTTACCAAATGCAAACTCAATCGTAGTATAGGAAACTTCAAATAAAATAACATCCTGACTTGCTGGCTCCACTAACTGAATAGGAGTCCCAAAATCATCAACCTTTTCTACAGTTAAATCAAAAGAAGAAACTAAATATCGGAATAAGTACTTGATAACTTCAACATCTGTAGCATCCCCTTTCAAGTTTACAACAGGATATTCCAGCTCAATCCCGACAAATAATCCAGGATTTTTTTTAATATTTTTCAAATACCGATGTTTTAATAAATCGATAGAACGAGACATACTTCCCTACACTTTCATAATCTGAATAAAATTTGAATAACTATTATTATACCAAAAATAATATAAAAAAGGAACGAAGATTTACAACGTTCCTTAACTCTATACTATACCGGCGGCCGGGGTCGAACCGGCACGTCCTTGCGGACACTGGATTTTGAGTCCAGCGCGTCTGCCAATTCCGCCACGCCGGCAAATAGTAACTGGGGTAGCTGGATTCGAACCAACGCATGAGGGAGTCAAAGTCCCTTGCCTTACCGCTTGGCTATACCCCAATAATATAAAATAGGCGAGTGATGGGGATCGAACCCACGCATGCCAGAGCCACAATCTGGTGTGTTAACCACTTCACCACACCCGCCATAATTCTATTAACACGGGCAGTAGGAATTGAACCCACACTGAAGGTTTTGGAGACCTTAGTTCTACCTTTAAACTATGCCCGTAAAATGGAAGGGGAGGGATTCGAACCCCCGAACCCGAAGGAGCGGATTTACAGTCCGCCGCGTTTAGCCTCTTCGCTACCCTTCCAAAATATATAAATGGCGCGAGACGGAATCGAACCGCCGACACATGGAGCTTCAATCCATTGCTCTACCAACTGAGCTACCGAGCCTTATTGCGGGAGCAGGATTTGAACCTACGACCTTCGGGTTATGAGCCCGACGAGCTACCGAGCTGCTCCATCCCGCGTTAATAAAAAGGAGGATGTGGGATTCGAACCCACGCACGCTTTTACACGCCTGACGGTTTTCAAGACCGTTCCCTTCAGCCGGACTTGGGTAATCCTCCAAAATAGTTTATACGGGAATAAACCCGTGTCCTCTTAGCAAAAAGATAATATTTCAATCCTCTAGTAATGGACTAAACACTATGGGCACGAGTGGACTCGAACCACCGACCTCACGCTTATCAGGCGTGCGCTCTAACCACCTGAGCTACGCGCCCAAGTCAAAAACTTGGTACAAAGAACAAAGTTCAAAGCGGGTGACGAGAATCGAACTCGCGACAACAGCTTGGAAGGCTGTAGTTTTACCACTAAACTACACCCGCTAAA